>JAIRKX010000059.1 GCA_031259805.1 Prevotellaceae bacterium
GATTCAAAGCCGATGTGGTAATAGACAGGGACGGAAAACAGGTTAAACAGTTTGAGCCGGGAGAACACCATATTGCCGTCGAAGCAGTAGATAAAGAAGGGCTGGAAGGCGCAGGCGATTTAAAATTTAAAGTAAGCAGCGCAGTAGAGAAATCGTAAAAATACATTAATCGGTAACCATCTTAAAATATGCTTGCAAAATTCAAAGAAACCGCCGCATTTATATCCGAACGGATACATGGCGAAATACCCGAAACGGCCATTATATTGGGTAGCGGGTTAGGTATGCTGGCCGATAAAATCGAACAGCCAATTGTTATTTCGTACGCCACGATTCCGCATTTTGTCCGGTCGACCGCTATGGGACACAAAGGGAATCTGATTTTCGGCACGCTCGGCGGAAAGAAAGTACTGGCCATGCAAGGCCGTTTCCACTACTATGAGGGATACGGTATGCAGGAGGTAACCTATCCGGTGCGTGTCCTGTATTTTCTTGGCGTAAAGAACCTGTTTGTTTCCAATGCGGCTGGCGGCGTCAATTTCCATTACAAAATAGGTGATCTGATGATTATTCGCGACCACATTAATTTGTTGCCCAACCCGCTTATCGGGAAAAATAGCGACGAGATAGGCCCGCGCTTTCCCGATATGACGCGCCCCTATGACTTGTCGTTGATCGCGCTGGCCGAAGAAATAGCTGCTACGGCCGGCATCCGGTTGCAGAAAGGCGTGTATCTGGCCGGCACAGGCCCTTCGTATGAGACGCCTGCCGAGTACGCTTTTTTCCGTATGATCGGCGCGGATGCTGTCGGGATGTCGACAGTTCCCGAGGTGATTGTCGCCCGGCATGGCGGGATGCGCGTCTTTGGTATGTCGGTAATCACAAACGAAGCCTACGAATTTCCTGTCGATTATGTAAACGACGGCGCCGACGTCATCAAAGCCGCCAACGCCGCCGCCGAAACCATGTCGTTTCTGTTTACTGAAATTTTACGCCTCATGCCGAAGGCTTAATTCAACTCTCCGGCATGGTATTGATCATACGCGGCTAAATCCATAATCCCGTGTCCCGAAAGGTTGAACAGGATTGTTTTCGCGATGCCTTCCTCCTTTGCTTTCTTTGCTTCGCGGATAGTCGACGCAATGGCGTGCGCCGATTCGGGCGCCGGCACAATGCCTTCGGTTTTGGCAAACAACGTGGCCGCTTCGAAGGTTTCTAATTGGGGAATGTCCTGTGCTTCCATCAGGTTGTCGCGCTTCAACTGGCTGACCAGCGCACCGGCGCCATGATACCGCAGCCCGCCGGCATGAATGTCGGCCGGTTGGAACGTGTGCCCAAGAGTAAACATAGGCAATAGCGGCGTCATGCCGGCCTCGTCGCCGAAATCGTACTGAAATTCCCCGCGCGTCAGTTTCGGGCACGAAGACGGTTCGGCGGCGATAATGCGCAGGGGCGTTCCATTCGCGAACCGATGCCGCAGGAACGGGAACGCAATCCCCGAAAAGTTAGAACCGCCGCCGAAACAGCCGATAATGATGTCAGGAAACGCGCCGGCCATCTCCATTTGCTTCTCCGCTTCGAGGCCGATAATGGTCTGGTGTAACACCACATGATTTAACACGCTGCCCAACGCATACCGCGAATCGGGCTGGCTTACGGCTACCTCGATAGCTTCGGAAATCGCCGTGCCCAAACTGCCAGACGCCGCCGGATTTTTTTCCAAAATTTTCCGTCCGACGTTGGTCGTAGCGCTTGGAGAGGGCAGGACTTCCGCGCCCCAGATGTTCATAATCGCCTTCCGATACGGCTTCTGTTCAAAGCTGACCTTTACCATATACACTTTCAGCGTCAGGCCGAAATAGTGGCTGGCAAAACTCAACGCCGTACCCCATTGCCCTGCGCCGGTTTCGGTGATCAGATGCCGGATGCCCTGCTCCTTGTTGTAATACGCCTGTGCAATTGCCGAGTTCAGCTTGTGCGACCCGACGGGACTGACGCTTTCGTTTTTAAAATAAATGTGCGCCGGCGTATCTAAGGCTTTTTCCAGCCCGGAAGCCCGCACCAACGGCGTCGGACGGTAAATCTTATACACCTCCCGCACAGCGTCGGGAATGTCGATATACCGCTCTTGCGACAGCTCCTGTATACACAGTTCCCGCGCAAAAATAGCTTCCAAATCCGACACGGTCAACGGCTGTTTCGTCCCCGGATGCAACATCGGCAACGGTTTTGTCTTCATGTCTGCTACAATGTTATACCACTGCCGTGGTATGTCATTTTCCGATAGTACAAATTTTTTTGTCATCATTCGTTTTTAATTTAATTGATATTAATACTGTTTTTTTAAAGTCGTTTTTTTCGTTTAGTGCATAAAAAAAACTTAATGCCCGTGTGAACATTAAGTTTCGAACCAAAAACAATGTACTTCTACAATTATATCAGTCGACTGTTCACAACAGAATTTCTGTTGCGCCACCACCAAATCGTTATTGTTGCAAATCGAATCATCAAAAATTATATTCTGGCTGCAAAGGTAATACTTTCTTTTGAATTGAAAACTTTTTTTTATCTCTTTTCCATGGCTGACGCATCTAAGATATATTTGTTTTCACTGGTTGATAGAAAATTCCCTGCACCGGGCGCTTTGCACGGCCTTGCGTCAAGGAGCAGATTCCTCCGCATGGTTGTCCCCCGCCGGCATTCCCGTAGGGGAACAATGAATTAACAATTAACAATTAACAATTAACAATTATTACCGCTCCTACTTTTTTACACATTTTTTTGGTTGATATTCAAAAAAATCATACCTTTGTCGGAGATTCAAAAAAGCCCTCCGACTTTTGATTAAA
>JAIRKX010000061.1 GCA_031259805.1 Prevotellaceae bacterium
AATTGTAATAAAATGACAGCTAATGTAGCTATGGGGAAAAATTGTTTCATATTGATTACAGAAATTTAGGGGCAAATGTAGCGTTTTTTTTAGGAATGAAAAATAAAGCAATGCCCCCATGCCGAAAGTCCGAAGGCCGGCGGTGAGCGAATTTTAACGCACAGTAGAGCATTTTCCCCTGTCTCTATTTCCTGTTATTCATTATTCGTTGCTCATTATTCATTATTCGTTTATTATTCATGACTCGTTATACGTGTTTATATGGATATTTAAATATTTAATGCTACCTTTGCAGCGGATAATTTTAAGAAAAAGCGTAAAAATGATGTATCATTTTTTTATAAGATATTACGAACGTCTCTGCTCTTCAAGAGATGTGGCGCTCCTGCGGCGACCGTGCGTCTGTGCGCGGTACAACGCCGGTTACTCTATCTACGGTTATCCCATTTCCGACACCGATTTATTCTGCTCATTATTTTCGATATCCGGCCTGCGGGAATGCCTGTATGCTGCTGCCGCTTCTTTTTTTCATTCCATCGAAGGCATATGGAAGCGCTGCATGAAATCGTTCGGAAAAATGGTTTTCGCCATGGCGCGAAGTTGTTTTCCTGCCGAATTTGCGATAATTTGAAATGCACCCAATCCAAGTAACTTTATGTAGTATGTATAAATATATTTTATCTTTCAGCCTCGCCCTCTTCTTTTCTATACTTTGCGGCGTGTGCAACGGACAGGCGGTTGTACACGTATCACAAATAAGCGCCGATTATGGCGCGACGCCTCCCACCATAACCTTCAAGGTCTATTGGGACAGCGCGCCCGACGGTATCCGTCATTTAGACAGCGTATGGCTGTTTGTCGATTACCGGTTGATTTATGCCAACGGCGCTCTTGGCGATTGGACTGCCGCATCGCTCAACGCGCCTGTCCTCGCGCCGGGCAGCGAAGGTACAATCAGTACCGTACCGTCGAACACGCGTGGTTTTTACCTGTACGGCAATGCATCGACGGCTTTTTCTTCGACCGTTACCGTCGGGATTGCCGGATTGGCCGCCAACACACGCTTCAACTGGTGTACCTACGCATCCGATTACCCTCCGAATGCGGAACCTCACGACGGTTATTATAGACTGCACGGCTCGCCGCCGTTTGTGGTCAACGGAGTGCGGTTGAACGCCGGAGTAAACACATATAGCGGCTGTATCACATCGCTTACCGACAGCACCCAATGTCCGGGGCTAATTCCCTCGTCGCCGGCAATCAATTCGTTTACTGCGTCGGCAACGACTATCTGCGCCGGCGATAGCATTCGCCTTTCGGCGGAAGCCGACGGAGCGTCGTCGTACAGTTTCGACGGCGGAGCGTCGTGGATAACGGCGTCGACATCGGCCACAGCGCGTGTAGCGCCCAAACAGGATACTGTCTATTGGGTGCAGGTTCGGAACAGCGGCGGCTGCGTAAAATCGGCGTCGAAGTCGATTACCGTATACCCGTCGCCAACAGTATCGTTTGACACTGCGCCATCGACAGCCTGCGCCGGAAGCGTCGTACAGCTTACAGCTACCGGCGGCGGGTCATATTGCTTTACCCACACATGCTCCGAATGTATTCATAATCCCTACAGCAATGGCAACGAAGAGTCAACCGGTGTGGATTGCCTGTTCGAAAACCGCTCGTGCTCATATACCACTGCTAATAACTATTCACTGGTAATGCCCAATACCGGCAGCGTAACAGTGTGCGTGAAGGCTATTAATACGTCGGGATGTACGGACAGCGTATGCCATGTAATCGGCGTAGACGGGACGCTGCCGCCGGCTCCGACGCTGTCGGCATCGGCCAGCTACTGCTTGACGAACGCCAAAATAAGTTGTATGGGGCTTGTCGGCTACAGCTACCAGTTGGAGAGCGTAACGACGCACAATGTCAGCTTGTCGCAGGATGGCGCAGGGGCGATGCTGTACTTCCCGATAACCGCCGAAGACGAATATCGCATCCTCATAACCGACAAGGCTACGAGCTGCCGAAACGAGAGCAACTCGCAACGGGCATGGTTCTATGCGGCATATAATGCAGGCGAGATTCAGTCGGCTACCTATGCCACTTGCCCAAATGCGGCGGGGTCGGCAACTACCGAAGTGGCGCCGTCGAGTAATGAAATATACCAATGGACCGTGAAACATATGCTTGAAACGAATAATGAGGTGGTGATTGATGGCGCTGTGTCGTCGACCTACTTGCCGCCGGCGACAGCCACGTTGGGTCCCTACACATACACACGAAAAGCTTACGACGACTGCCAGGAGAGTTTCGTTCCGTCCACGGGGGAAATCGTGCGCGTCGTAGTCGATGACTTGTCGGTAAATGCCGGCGCGATTAGCGTCTCCAGCGGCTCCGGCGTCGTGGGCACTAACTCCACAACCGCGACTATCGTCGAAAGCACCCTCGCCTCCGGCGCGTCGGGGGTTTATACCTACCGGTGGGTGCGGGAATCACCGCCGGCCACGTTTACGACCAATACTGCCAACTATACGTTTACCGCCGCCGATTTAGCCACTGCCGGCGTCTATACCTACTATCGCGAAGTGCGCGACAACTTCTGCAATACGACCACATGGTACCGTTCGGCCGGATCGTATGAACTGACTGTAACTCCCTGCCCCTACACCGGCAGCGACCTGTATCTGGATGCCACGCACCTCTGCCAGTTGCGGAGTAGCGGGGCGCAGAACTGGGAAGCGTGGATACAAGACGCGCGCGACGGTACAATATACCGCATTGCGATGTTATCGACTAACAATTTTTGGACGATGGATGATTATTTAGCCTATGCCTCGCATTCGGCGGTAGTAGCCACTTCACAGTGCACGGGTCACGACGCCACAGGGAAAGAGTATTGGAAAGATAATCTGGAGACCACTTATCCCACGCTGTGCCCGACAGGCTGGCGGCTGCCTGTGCAGTCCGAGTTTGAACGCACTATCACCGACTGGATGGACTACCTGTCGAAACCGTTTGTCGTTACGGGAGAAACGTTGTATGTGGATGGTGGCTATGCTTGCCGGCTTATTATCCCCGACAGCTTCACATCGTATGTGGTGAGCGACTGCTTGGGATCGCGTCAGGCCGGGCAACGGGTGACGAGTATCGATCCGCCCGCGTACTACAGTAACAGTCCGGGCTGTTTTACTAGTACCTCGACCGACGGGCGCTTCACCGGATACGTTCGGTGTGTACGCGCATTTTAAACCGCCCCGAATGAATGATTAATTATTAACCATTTCTCGGCGCAGGTCTTTTTGTTTAATGCTTTCGCGTTTATCGTAGTTTTTTTTGCCACGCGCTAAGGCAATCTCTAATTTGGCGTAGCCATTTTCGGCAATGTATAGGCGCGTGGCCACGATAGCAAACCCTTTTTCTTTAGTGCGGCGTTGCAATTTGGATAGTTCGCGGCGATTGAGAAGCAGTTTCCGGTCGCGACGCGGGTCATGGTTCTGGAGATTGCCCCACCAATATTCAGCGATGTGCAGGTTCTTTATAAATAATTCATGCCCGACAAAATAGCCGTAGGCATCGACGAGCGACGCCTTGCCCGCGCGGATGGATTTGATCTCCGTCCCGACAAGCGCGATGCCGGCAGTAAATGTTTCTACCAACTCGTACTCAAACGATGCCCGTTTATTCTTTATTTCGATGGTTGCTTTCGGTCGCATAATTGAATTTTAAAATAATTTACAAAATTAGTGTAAATTTGCTTCACAATGAAATATGATTTACTTACGATTCTTGGCCCGACAGCTGTCGGGAAGACATCCGTCGCCGCCCGCGTAGCCCTGCGGCTCGATGGCGAGGTGTTGTCGGGCGATTCGCGGCAGGTATACCGCGGCATGGACATCGGCACAGGCAAAGATTTGGCCGATTATACGGTCGACGGCGTGGCCGTGCCGTATCATTTAATCGATATTGCCGACGCCGGCGAAAAATATAATGTACACCTGTATCAGCATGATTTCCGGGCGGCGTATACTGCCATTCGCCAGCGGCAGAAAATGCCGGTATTGTGCGGCGGTTCGGGATTATATATCGCGGCCGTTACGCAGGGCTATGCGTTGCCCGACGCGCCACCCAACATCCCTTTGCGCCAGTCGCTGGAACAAAGAAGCGATGCGGAACTGACGGCCTTGCTCCAATCGTTGAAGACGCCGCATAACACGACCGATACCCATTCGCGCAGGCGCACCATCCGTGCGATTGAAATTGCATTGTATGCGCAGGAGCATCCGTTGTCGGACAACACTTTTCCGGCTATCCGTACCTTGTATGCCGGTCTGACATTGTCGCGCGAACAGCGTCGCGAACGCATCTCTCAACGGCTGCACGACCGGCTGCAAAGCGGTTTAGTCGAAGAAGTGGAGCGGCTGCTCAAACAGGGCGTCCCCGCCGCCGACCTTATGTATTACGGGTTGGAGTACAAATTTGTTACGCTCTATCTGCTGCAGCAAATAACCCGCCGCGATATGACAGAACGTCTCGAGGTGGCTATTCATCAATTCGCCAAACGGCAAATGACATGGTTTCGCGGTATGGAGCGTAAAGGTATTCCGATTCACTGGATAGACGCCGCGCTGCCAATGGAGGAGAAGGTGGAAAGGATGGTTGATTTGTTGATTTGTGAAGCGTGAGGTGTGACGCTTTACTCCCCATGGCTGACGCATCTAAGATATATTTGTTTTCACTGGCTGATAGAAAATTCCCTGCACCGGGCGCTTTGCACGGCCTTGCGTCAAGGAGCAGATTCCTCCGCATGGTTGTCCCCCGCCGGCGGGGGACAGCTACGCAGGTTGCGCCATGCAAAGGATTCCTCCGCATGGCTGTCCCCCGCTGGCGGGGGTGCCGACAGGCGGGGGTGGATTTAACAATTAACAATTAACAATTAACAATTATTACCGCCCCTACTTTTTTACACTTTTTTTTGGTTGATATTCAAAAAAATCATACCTTTGTCGGAGATTCAAAAAAGCCCTCCGACTTTTGATTAAA
>JAIRKX010000073.1 GCA_031259805.1 Prevotellaceae bacterium
AATCCTGCGGTGGGAAGAGGAAGCCGACAACAAATATGCTAACCGCTGGCTGGTACTTATCGCCTACCTGATGGGGCTGTCGATCGGTGTACACTTGTTAAATCTGCTGGCGATACCGGCTATTGCGCTGGTGTATTATTTCAAGAAATATACGGTTTCCGTCTGGGGCGTTGTCAAGACGTTGCTGATATCGGTTGTGCTGTTAGGCTTTACGATGCTGTTGATTCCGATGCTTCCGCGCATCGCCGGCGCATTCGATTTATTATTCGTCAATAAATTCAACCTGCCGTTCAATACCGGCATGATTTTCTTTATGCTGCTTTTATTCGCAGCCTTGGCGTGGGGTATTTATGTATCGTATCAAAAGGGAAAAGTATTTTGGAATACTGCCCTGCTTTGCCTGACGGTATTCGTCATCGGGGTTTCGTCGTTTGCGATGATTGTCATCCGTTCGTCGGCCGGCACGCCTACCAACGAAAACCAGCCGGACAACGCCTTTTCGCTGCTCTATTACCTGAACCGCGAACAGTACGGCTCCGCGCCGCTGATAAAGGGACAGACGTTTGCTACGCCGCCAATCGGTTACAAGGATAATCCGGTATATGCTAAAAAAGACGGGCGGTATGTAAAAATACAGGGCATGCCGCAAGCGGAGTACGATTCGCGTTATACGATGCTATTTCCCCGTATGTGGAGTACGAAGGCGGCGCATGTTGAGTTATACAAACAATATATGACCGGCGGCGGGCGCGGCAAAATAGTGCCCGGCACGGATGAACGCATGCCTACGCAAGGCGAAAACCTGAGCTATTTCTTCGACCATCAGTTAGGATGGATGTACTGGCGCTATTTTATGTGGAACTTCGCCGGACGGCAAAACGATATTCAGGGACACGGCGAGAGCTACTATGGCAATTGGGAATGCGGCATTCCGTTTATCGACAAAATGCGGCTGGGGAATGTGGACGAAATGCCGCCCTACTTAGCCAACCACAAAGCTCGTAACCATTACTACATGCTGCCACTGCTGCTGGGGCTGTTCGGGCTCTTTCACCAGTTGTCGAAAGACAAACGGAACTTCTTAGTCGTCGGCGCGCTATTTGTACTTACCGGCATAGCGATTGTCGTGTACCTCAATTCGGACCCCATGCAGCCGCGTGAACGCGACTATGCCTATGTCGGGTCGTTCTATGCCTTTGCCATGTGGGTCGGGCTGGGAGTGATGCTCGTGTACGATTTTTTACGAAAACGGCAACTGCCGGCTGTGGTGGCGGCAGCCCTGTCGAGCGCAGCCTGCGTCATTGTGCCTCTACAAATGGGCACGGTCAACTGGGATGACCACGACCGCAGCAACCGCTACATTGCCCACGACTTCGCCTACAATTATTTTATGTCGTGCGAGAAGGACGCCATTCTTTTTACCGTCGGCGATAACGACACCTTCCCCCTCTGGTACATTCAGGAAGTCGAAGGCGTGCGTACCGACGCGCGGGTAGTCAACACCAGCCTGCTCAATTCCGACTGGTATATCGACCAAATGAAACGTCGGCAGTACGACTCGCCGCCTGTGCCCTTTAAACTGTCGCGCGATAATTACCTCGGCGTAAATGATTATGTTACGATTAGTGATCGTCTCAACGAACCGCAAGACCTGAAGAAGGTCATGGACTTCATTGCCAATCCGGACGCCAAAGTACGAACCAATCAGGGAACCAAGGTATCGTACTTCCCAACCCGCCGTTTTACGATTCCGGTAAACAAAGAGAATGTCCTGAAAAACGGTACGGTGAAGTCCGAAAATGCCGACCGGATCCCCGAATCAATCACCATCGCCCTTCCTGAAAAGAAAAGCGGCGTCCTGAAAGCCGAAATGATGATTCTCGACCTGCTGGCCAATAATGACTGGGAGCGCCCTGTCTACTTCGTCGGCATGGGTGGCGACACCGACCTCGGCCTGCGCGACTATTTGCAATACGAAGGCTTTGCACATCGTCTGACGCCGTTCCGCAATGCCTATTCGCAATCGTTGATGGATAGGGAAGCGATGTACGACCGCCTGATGAACGTCTACCGCTGGGGCAATATGAACGACCCCGACGTGTGGATCGACCATAATATTTTCTTTACTTTGGCGGGCATTATAAGCATCCGCAGTATGTACAGCAATGTCGCCTCCGCGTTTGCCAATGCCGGCGACACGGCCAAAACCCTCGACCTGCTCGACCGCGTGATGGAAGTGATGCCCCGCCGCACCATCCCTTACGTAACCGGCCAGTGGGAGTCGAACGACCGTTCGATGATTTTTATCTGTCATCTATACGCCATGTCCGGCCGTACCGACAAAGCGAATACGATTGCCAGGGACTTTCTGGATGAGATGGAACAAAACCTGCAATTTTACAGCCACGCCAAAACACAAGGCGACGCCTTGACCATCAATTTACGCACCCTGCGGCTGATGACTATATCGTCGCTGGCCTCCCTCTTAGACGAAGAAATACAGACACGCGCCAGGGAACTGCGACAATTCTACCGGCAATACAACGGACTTGACGGCAAAGAGTACGACAATTACTTCTAAACAAACATGCTCTTAGCAATAAAAAACCTGCACGCCGGCATCCAGGGCAAAGAAATACTCAGAGGCATCGATCTCGCCATTCGCGCCGGTGAAGTACATGCCATTATGGGACCGAACGGATCGGGGAAAAGCACTCTGTCGGCAGTACTGGCGGGACGCGATTCGTTTGAAGTAACCGCCGGTGAGGTAACGTTTAACGGGCATGATCTGCTGGCCATGTCGCCCGAAGAACGTTCGCACGAAGGGTTGTTTCTTGGCTTCCAGTATCCGGTCGAAATACCGGGCGTAAGCAATGTCAACTTTATGAAAGCCGCCCTGAACGAACATCGCCGACATCGCCGGCTGCCGCCACTGTCGGCCTCTGAATATCTGAAATTAATGCGCGAAAAAATGGCGATTGTCGAAATGGACGCTACCTTTTCGACACGTGGCGTGAATGTCGGATTTTCGGGCGGCGAGAAGAAGCGCAATGAGATTTTCCAAATGGCCATGCTCGAACCCACCCTCGCCATCCTCGACGAAACCGACAGCGGCCTTGACATCGACGCCCTGCGGATTGTCGCCGGTGGAGTCAATAAATTGAAACGTCCCGACAACGCCGTTATTGTCATCACCCACTACCAACGCCTGCTTGACTATATAGTGCCCGACATTGTGCATGTCCTCCACAATGGCCGCATCGTCAAAACCGCCGGCAAAAAGCTCGCGCTCGAAGTGGAAAAACAAGGATATGATTGGCTGAAGAATTATTGAGTTGTTGAGAAACGGCACACACGGTAGATTCAAGTATCAAATGCAACCGGATTATTCAATGCGGAGGAAAATACCTTCCACGGCAAGTCAAAGTGAAGTAATTTTCTTCGTCTACGGTTAATTTTATATTGAACTTACCCCTCCTGCTTTAAATTATTCTTTGGTTAGTTTTTAGAAAAATCATACCTTTGTCAGCGCTTCTTTGACATCCGTGATTTTTGATTAAATTAGTGAGTTAATCAAAAGCCTTTTTTTCTTTTTCCACTCCCTCATTTTTAATTTCTTCTGCTGTCCGGCATTCGTTTTTTTTCCGGCGTTTTTTTTTTGATTACTTCATTTTTATAATATCCTTATATCTTTCTACTTACTCTTCGTCATTTTTTTAAAACGCACATTTATTCTTCCCCTAATTCGTCCCCCGTTTTTTGCCTTTTAACGCTTTGGTTTCGCATCTATTAGGGAGACCTGAACAAGCTCGTTTTTCCCTCGATTCTTCCCCCAATTCGTCTCTCTGTGCAAAAGCGGCAGTGCTATCTCCTGATTCTCAGTCGTTGCAATTTTAAAAAATTAACTCACTAATTTAATCA
>JAIRKX010000150.1 GCA_031259805.1 Prevotellaceae bacterium
AGCCTGCCCCGAGCGTAGCGTGGGGGCTCCTCGCAATGACGCGCTTCGGGCTTCGCCCTCGCAAAGACGGCTACGATAAGCCGGGTTTGCGACAATTTGAAATACACCCTACAGCCGCAACTATTTTTTTACCCCGCAAAAATTCCGTACTTTTGTAAACGAAAAACTTCTCTACACAAATACACGAAACAAATAAATGAAACAGCTATTTTTCTTTACCATATTGCTTGTCGTCGGATACCTGTCGGGGCCGACGGCGCAGGCGCAGGATAACCTGCATATACATTCCTTCATCATCAACGACGGCAGCGAGCGGACGAGCGAGCGAACAATCACCCTGAATCACACAGTAGAAAACGGCGTGCCGACATTCTACAGCGTATCGGAAGACTCGACAACACTCGGTCGGGAATGGCTGCTATATACGGAGACGCCTACATTCCAACTGTCCGAAAGCATGGGATTGAAAGACGTATATTTTATAGTAGCCAACGAGCATGGAGTATCGAATATCATGCACGACTATATTTATCTTGATATGGCTGTAACCGTCGTATCGTACGGCCTGACGGCGACGGTGCGCCCCAATCCGGTCGAAACGGACGCGACGATTACCGTCGAAGGCGATGTACAACCGGTCAATGTAACGGTCTACTCCGTCGGAGGTACGGTGTGCCTGACACAGACATTCCGAACGCCATCCTTTTCCCTTGACCTGTCGCGGTGCCCCGCCGGCACGCTGCTAATCCACCTGTCGTGCGGACAAAACTACGCCGTGAAACGAATCATCAAACTTTGAACACCTGAACTAAAATTGCGCCAAGCAGCCCTGCTCCCTGCACCATGAAGCAAAAAAGCATTGTTACGCTACTGTTAGAAAACGGCTACGTCGTAATGTGCATACGGCTGCTCGTGGCGATGGCGCTTTTCAGCCTTTGCCGCATCCTGTTTTACACGTTCAACGCCGACCTGTTCCCCGATATGACCGCAGGGCACTTCTTACGGCTACTCCGAAGCGGGCTGCGGTTCGATCTGGTGGCGGTATTTTATACGAATATAGCATTCATCGTCGGATGCATTGTCCCGTTCCGCTTCCGCCACCGGCGACCGTACCAGCAAACGCTGAAATGGTTCTACTATATCCCCAACAGTATCGCCTTAGCGGCAAATTGCCTTGACTTTGTTTACTTCCGATTTACGATGAAACGCACCACGTGGTCGGTGCTGGAAGAATTTTCGCACGACAAGGGAAATATCGCGCTGATGGGGCGGTTTGTGGTCGACTACTGGTATTTGTTCATCCTGCTTGCCGCGATGGTTGCGGCGATGGTGTGGCTGTACGGACGTGTACGGACGGGCGCCCCGCAGATTCGGAATCGGTGGATTTATTATCCGGTCTGCACCGTAGCGATGGCCGTCTGCATGATACTGTTTGTCGGAGGCGTCCGCGGCGGGTTTGCATACAGCACCCGTCCGATTACAATCAGCAACGCCGCCGCCGGCGTAAACCATCCGGCAGAAACAGGCATCGTGCTCTCCACCCCGTTCTCCATATATAAAACCCTGAGCCGTCCTGCCTATAAGCGATACGCCTGTTTTACCGACACAGATTCCCTGAATGCCGTATACACGCCCGTACACCGTCCGACAGACACCGCCGGCTTCACGCCGAAGAATGTCGTGATCATCATCGTAGAAAGCCTGAGCAAAGAATACATCGGCGCGCTGAATAAAGACCTCGACGACGGCCATTACACCGGCTATACGCCGTTTCTCGATTCACTGATTGCCCACAGCTACACCTTTGCCCATTCGTTCGGCAACGGACTGAAGTCGATCGACGCCATGCCGTCGGTGCTGGCTAGCATCCCGTCGTTCCCGGAGCCCTACGTACTGTCGGTATATTCGAATAACACGATTAAAGGCCTCGCGGCGCTGCTGGCCGACAAAGGATATGACTGCTCCTTCTTTCACGGCGCGCCGAACGGATCGATGGGCTTCGACGCATTCGCACACATGGCCGGCTTCCGGCATTATTACGGAATGGACGAATACAATAACCGCGCGGACTTCGACGGCCTGTGGGCCATTTGGGACGAGCCTTTCCTGCAATTTATGGCGCATACGCTAAACCGTAAAACCGAACCCTTCCTCGCGGCGGTATTTACGGCCACTTCGCACCATCCTTTCCGCATACCGGCGGCATACAAGGGAACATTCCCGACAGGGACCGAAGAAATTCACCAATGCGTCGGGTATACGGATATGGCGTTACGCCGCTTCTTCGACACCGCTTCGCAAATGCCGTGGTTCAATAACACGATCTTTGTCCTCACCGCCGACCACACCAATCAGGTATCGTATCCTAAAAGCAAGACGCCCATCGGCGCCTTCCTGATACCTGTTATCTATTATGACCCGTCGGGCGCGCTCGCGGCCAAAGTAGAGCCGCAGCGCGTAACGCAGCAGATAGATATTATGCCTACGCTATTGGGCTATCTACACTACGACCGTCCCTATTTTGCCTTCGGCTTCGACGCCTTCGCCGACGACACAACGGGATTTGCCATCAACTACGGCGGTTTTTACAATGTATATAAAAACAACTTCGTACTCCAAATCCGCGACGACGGGCAGCCGGTTGCCCTGTACGACTACGACAGTGATATATTACTCCGGCGCAACCTCCTGCAGGAGGTTGCAGAGGCGCCGAAGGCGCCTCTGCAACCCCTGTTGCAATCCTTCCGCGCCTTCCGCCAACAATACAACCAGAAACTAATAGACAACGAAATGACAATTAGTAATTAGTTGAAAGTTGAAAGTTGAGAGTTGAAAGTTGTTCTTAGTTCTTAGTTCTTAGTTCTTCGTTCGCGCTTTACGAAAAAAAATGTATCTTTGTAACCTTTGAAACGAAACAAATATCATGAGAATACATTATGCCTCTGACTGCGAACGTGGCTGTTATAAACGACAGAATGATGAGCAACAATGGGATGTGGCGGCGTGTCAGGGCTGCTGCAAGTTGGCGGCGCTCGATTGGCTCCGCGACCTTCCTTATAACGGACAAACATACGGGATTTGTGAAATCCGCTTTAAAAATACACACAAGGGATATTATAGTAATGTGAATGAACTGGTGCTTGCGCCCGGCGATATTGTGGCGGTCGAAGCCGCTACGGGGCACGACGTGGGTATTGTCAGCCTGACCGGGCCGCTTGTTATCCGGCAATTGATGCGGAAAAACAGCCGAATGAATCACGACGAGTTTAAAAAAATCTACCGGCGCGCCAAACCGTTTGATATTGAAATCTGGCAGGAGGCTATTGCCCGCGAACATGTTACAATGATTAAATCGCGACAGATAGCGGCGGCGCTAAAGTTGGATATGAAAATCGGCGATGTTGAGTTTCAAGGCGACGGCACTAAGGCTATCTTCTATTATATTGCCGAAGGGCGGGTCGATTTCAGGGAATTGATTAAACGGCTGGCCGATGAGTTTCATATCCGTATTGAAATGCGACAAATCGGCGTGCGGCAGGAGGCGGGGCTGATTGGCGGTATCGGCATCTGTGGCCGTGAATTATGCTGCTCGCAATGGATGTCGGGCTTTACGACCGTCAATACGGGTGTGGCGCGCTGGCAGGATATGGCGTTTAATCCGCAAAAACTTACGGGGCAGTGTGGGCGACTGAAATGCTGCCTGAACTACGAAATTTCGACGTATGTCGATGCGCAAAAAGACTTCCCGAATGTAACCGAACCGATAGAAACTGTCGAAGGACGTCTGTTTTTACAAAAAACCGATATCCTGAAAGGAATCATGTGTTTTACGACCGACCCGGGGGGCTCCGGCGATACGGTTCTCTTGCCGGTAGAGCAGGTCAAAGAAATTATGGCGCTCAATAAAAAAGGGATTAAAGCGCCGGTAGTAAGCCATCAACAGGAGAAAAATGCAGAGGTACTAACTAACTACAAAACCGTGGAGGGCGAAGACAGCATCACGCGATTCGACAAAAAACAAAAATCGAAACAGAGAAACCGCCGGCATCATTCCCCGTCGAAACAAAAACAAACATCGTCCGGACAACCGGCTCAGTAATATGAAAACAATACTGCAAAATACCATTGGCCTGTTAGCCATTGCGTGTATGTGGACAGCGTGCGACAAGGGGTGTGTCGCCGACGCGCAACGGTTTATTCATCCGGACGGATGGCACAAGGACAGCATCGCTACAATGTCCCTGCTGCTGACCGATACCGTACATTATTGCGACGTAATCCTCACGTTGCGCCACGACGACGATTATCCGTACAGCAACCTGATACTCTCGGTTACGGCTACCGCGCCGTCGGGCGTTACCGCCTGCGACACGGTGGAATACCGGCTAACCGGCGAACAGGAAGTGTGGACAGGCAAAAAAGGCGGTCGCTGGATTGACGCCCGGCTGGGGTTCCGCCGCCATGTCCATTTTACCCAATCCGGCCTGTACACCTTTGCCATCGCCCACCTGATGCGCAACGAAACGCTGCCGAGCGTCGGCGCGGTAGGCGTGCGAATAGAACAGAGGGATTAATTGTGAATGGTTAATTGTTAATTGTTAGTTATTAATTGGGAGTAGAACGAGGGGATAATTGTGAATTGTGAATTGTTAATTATTAGTTATTAATTGGGAATAGAATAGAGGGAATAATTATGACGATTGCCGAAAAAGCACAGCAAATCGAAGCGGAATTTGTCCTCTTCCCCGACTGGATGGATAAGTATGAATATCTGATTGAATTAGGGAAATCGCTGCCGCCATTCCCTGAGAAAAGCAAGGTCGAGCAAAACCTGATTAACGGCTGTCAATCGCGCGTCTGGCTTGATGCGCGATACGAGGACGGGCGCGTGTATTACACCGCCGACAGCGACGCCATTATTACCAAAGGCATCGTATCGTTGCTGGTGCAGGCGCTTTCGGGGCAGCCGCCACAAGCGATTTTAGACGCCGACCTGTCGTTTATCAATACCATCGGATTAAAGGAAAACCTTTCGCCCACACGCGCCAACGGCCTGTTGGCTATGATTAAGCAAATGAAAATGTATGCGCTGGCATTTAAAACCATCAACGAATAAAAGGAAGTATACGATGAATCTCGAACACGATATTGTACGCGCCCTGCGGCAGGTGTATGACCCCGAAATCCCCGTCAATGTTTACGATTTGGGATTGATTTATGCCATTGATGTGGATGCCGACTGCAAAGCGACCATTACGATGACGCTCACTGCGCCAAACTGCCCGTTGGTCGACCAGCTGTTACAAGACGTATACGATGCCGTGCGCGATGTGCCCGGCGTGGCTGACGTCGGTCTCAACCTCACCTTCGACCCGCCGTGGGACCGCAGCCGCATGAGCGAAGAAGCCTTGCTGGAATTAGGGTTTTTATAAAGCGTGACGAGGAAAGCGAAATGCCGGTTTTTCTTTTATTAGGTACGAATCAGGGCGACAGGGATGATATGTTGCGGCAAGCGCGGACGCAACTGCAACAGCAGGCGGGGCGCATTATCCGGCAGTCGTCGCTGTACGAAAGCGAGCCGTGGGGTTTCGCCTCGCCCGACTGGTTTTTAAATCAGGCGTTAGCCTTAGAGACCGCCTTAGAACCGTTGCCGTTGCTATCGGTTATGCAACATATTGAAACGGCGCTGGGGCGGCGGCGGACAGGCAGTGAGTACGCTTCCCGCCCGATTGATATTGACATTTTGCTATACGACGACCGGATTATCGAGTGCGCCGAACTGACCGTCCCTCATCCGCGGATGCACGAACGGTTATTCGCCTTGCGGCCGTTAAATGAAATTGCTCCGACGCTCATACATCCTCATTTTAAACAATCTATCGCATCGTTAGTAACCGCCTGTACCGATCGGGGAAAGGTCGATTTAATAAAAACATAACGTTGAATTGCCCTAAAGGAGGCACGTGTATTATAATTTTGTGGACAAACAACCCCAAAATCGTAAAAACAGATGAAAATCATATCAGACATTTTGATGTTAATCGGCTCGCTTGGCTTGTTTTTGTTCGGCATGAAAATGCTCAGCGAAGCGTTGCAAAAATTGGCCGGTAACAGAATGCGTACTGTTTTGGGCAATATGGTTTCAACCCCGTTTAAGCGTGTGCTGACGGGGTTTTTTGTAACTGCCGTCATCCAATCTTCAAGCGCCATTACAATGATGGTCGTCAGCTTTGTCAATACCGGGCTACTCTCCCTGACCCAATCCATCGGGGTGATTATGGGCGCCAATGTCGGCACCACCGTTACGGCATGGATTATAGCCGCTGTGGGCTTTCAATCCCTTATTTCGCTATACGACCTTTCTATTATGCTTATCGCTGTCGGCTTTCCGTTACTGATGCTGAAACGCCGGCGGAATAAATCATGGGGCGAATTTATTATCGGCGTAGCCTTACTGTTTATGGGGCTGGCGGCCTTGAAAACCATGTCCGGAATAATAGGAAACGCCTTGCCGGTACAGCCTTTCCTGACAAGCTATACCGGAATGGGCTACATATCCGTGTTGCTATTCGTTGCTGTCGGAGCGATAGTAACGGTCGTATTGCAATCGTCCAATGCGGTGATGGCGTTGATTATGGTCGTCTGTTATTACGGATGGATCCCTTTTGACATGGCGGTAGCGATGGTGGCCGGCGAAAATATCGGACGCACAATCTCCGCCAACCGCGCGGCAACAGTGGCCAATGTACAGGGGCAACGAGCCGCGCGGTCGCATTTTGTACTGAACATTATCGGGCTGGTGTGGGTGCTTGCCTTATTCTATCCGGCCATCCGGCTGCTGGAATGGATCGAGGAGTCGCTTGGCTGCCTGTCGCCATTCGAGGCGGCAGCCACCGGCGTTTATGAGTCGGGCGTTATCGGGCTGGCGATGTTCCATACGCTGTTCAATTTATGCAATGTATGCCTGCTTATCGGATTCACGCCGCGATTGGTGAAAGCCGTTAAGTGGATGGTCAAATCCAACAGCACGGAAGAGACCGACAGCAGCCTGAAATACATTCAGCGGGGCATGATGTCTACCGCCGAACTGCTGCAGGAACAAGCCAAGCGGGAAATTATCTGCTATGCGAAACGCGCGACAAAGCAATTTAAACTGCTACGGGAACTGTTTCGCGAAATCAATCCTGAAAAATTTGACGAACTGTTTCGAAAAATTGAACTCGATGAAGAAAAAGCCGACCGCATCGAAATGGAAATTGCGACCTACCTCAACAAAATTTCGGAAGGAGAATTAAGCGAGAAAAGCAGTCGCCGGCTGCAAGCGATGTACAAAGCGATTAGCGAAATCGAAAGCGTCAGCGACTCCAATTACGATATTGCGCGGATTATGCTACGCAAAAAGAACGTAGGCGTCTGGTTCGATCAGGATTTGCGCGACCGCATCAATGCGCTGTTCGACCTGCTGGAAAAAGCCTACGCCTGCATGAACGACATCCTCAACAAAAGCGACGATAACCACGAAACCATCGACCGCACCTACGAATACGAAAAGCAAATCAACGCCATGCGCACACAACTGAAGGAAGAGCATGTGCAGAACCTCGAAGAAAATAAATATAAATACATCACCGGCGTGATTTACCTCGACCTGGTTATCGAATGCGAAAAGTTGGGCGACTATATTGTCAATGTCTCGGAAACAGCGCTGGAACTAAATTCGGAACGGAAGAAAACCTGAGGAAGACCATTGGTTGACTATAATAAAAGAAACAAAATAAACACTCATATAATTCTCACTAAATTTACTATGAAAAAACGACATGCACTATTAATTATCCTGATTTTAGCAAAAACTACTGCCTTACATGCGCAGGAAGAGAATAGAACTGTGCCAAGGGTAGAACATAGCCTTTCAGCGCATTTGGGATATTCCTATCTGCTTGACAGAGTGGCCGGGCTTTCAAGTTTTTCGGAGAAATACAATAACAAGTTACGCTCGGGATTTGTATGGGATTTACAGTTTGACGTCAGAGTAGCACGATTTACCGGCGGCGTCTTGTTTTTGTCCTACGCATCCGGTGGGAAAACAGAGCATACATCCGACAATATCATGACCAACTCCCTCATTCTGCAATTCGGCTTTTACATCGTATCGCCTCAAAAATCGCGAATAGCCATAAAAATGATTGGCGGTAGCGGCTTGACAACGTACACAAACAACAGTATGGTTTTTGGAAATAAACGAGAAATTTATGAAAATTTCTTATGCGGAAACGTGGGATTAGGCGGTATTTACCGGCTGTCTTCACACATAGGGCTCTCGGCAGACGCACGACTCGTCCTGGGCGAACGTTCCAACTTTGATGTGTATTACCACGACGACTCTTTTGTCGTAGAGCGAAAACTTCTGCTTCATCAATTCAATATCTCGGTCGGAATAAATTATATCTTCTAACTATCAACCGCCATGAGAAAAATCTATATTTTTTTAATCGTAGTGGTTTCGTTGAATAACTGCTGCATAAGCTGTATATTCGAAGATAAAACCATTGACGTTTCCGTTTTGCCGGAAGAAACAACCACAGGCAAAAACACCTTCGGATGTGTGATAGATGGCTGGGTATATGTCGGCGGACGCTATCATGACGATTATTACACCGATTATGCCGATACGACCTGCCCCTTCCCTCCTCAGGGACAGTACTCCATTCTCTTTTTCCGTTGCCCGGTATACAATCAAATTAAAGCGCTTGCACGATTAGGAAGGGCCGGAGACCTGCTATTTGTACTAAACAATCCTCGTGAAGGCCAAGAATGTGTGTTGACAGACGTCTATTTAGCCGGAAAAAAATTGCCCGACGGCGTTGCCTTTATTACATTGCTCGACACGGAACGCTGTATTATAAGCGGACGGTTCGAGTGCGGTGATCGCATTCATTTCGGAAGATTCGACGTCGTGTATCACAAGGAATGACGCCGGTTTTTCATTCCGGTATTCGCATCGTAACCGCATCGTAACCGTTATGTAACTCCCGTTGCCGTATTTTGCCGAAAAGTAGAGCAGATGGCAAATAAAAAACGGACACAAAAAATAGCGTTCGGGGTCTTCCGGGCGTTGAGTTTATTGGTAGTAGGCATCCTTTTCTGGATACTGGGTTTTATCGTCTATAACGGGTTCGGCGTCATCAGTTGGGAATTTCTGACTGCCGCTCCGACCGACGGTATGACCGGCGGCGGGATTTTTCCGGCTATTGTCGGTACCTGTTGCCTGATTGTCGGCAGCGTTGTGTTTGCTTTTCCTGTCGGACTCATGTCCGGGATTTACATCAGCGAATACGCCGGAAACGGCTGGATTGTGAAATTCATCCGCATCATGACGAACAATTTGGGAGGTATTCCGTCCATTGTATTCGGATTGTTTGGGATGGCTTTATTTGTGAATACGTTTGGCTTTGGCGATTCCATCATTGCCGGTTCGTTTACGCTCGGCTTGCTGATATTGCCTCTGATTATCCGCACGACGGAAGAAGCCCTGAAAGCTATTCCCGCCTCGTATCGAACAGGTAGTTTTGCATTAGGCGCAAGCAAACTACAAACGATTTTCCGGGTTGTACTGCCGGTTGCGTTTCCCAACATCATGACCGGTCTGATTCTTTCCGTCGGCAGGGTTTCGGGCGAAACCGCGCCGATCTTATTTACCGTAGCCGCCTATTTTCTTCCGAAATTGCCGACCAGCCTGTTTGATCAGGTCATGGCCCTGCCCTATCACCTGTACGTCATTGCCACCAGCGGCGCCGACATCGAAGCCTCGCGCCCTATCGCCTATGGCACGGCGCTGGTGCTGATTGTCATTGTCCTGCTCATGAATTTACTGACGACGGCATTGCGCCGGTATTTTGGGAAAAAAGTAAAAGCGGGATAAAATAGAAACCTATCGAATGTCCACACAGGAAATGAGGAGGATGTTATCCATTTCCCGTGTTCAAATCAACGCATATTGTTTTCCCGGCAACGTGCGCACAAGTCCTTTCATTTCCAGCGAAAATAATACGACCGACAAATTCGCCATCTGCATACGGGTTTCACGACAAAGCACATCGATAGTTTCGACGGTTTTATTTTTCAGGTTGTCGACAATGAGTTGTTCATCGGCGGTGAGTTGGGGAAAAAGAGTTAATTGCTTTTCTTTAGTCGGTTGGCCACGCTCCCAGTTTAAAGCATACTCAATGTCGGACAGGGTTTCTACTAAAGCCGCTTTGGTGCTACGGATAAGCTGGTTGCAGCCACGCGAATAATCGTCGGTTACGCGACCGGGCAAAGCCAGTACATCACGGTTGTACGAAAAGGCTAAATCGGCGGTAATTAATGCGCCGCCTTTTGCGCCCGACTCAACGACCAATGTGGCATCGGACAAGCCGGCAATAATACGATTCCGGCGTAGAAAATTGACACGTTCCGGCACTGTTTTCGAGAAAAAATCGGTTACCCATGCACCGCCTTCTTCTATTATTTTCATGGCCGTTGAATAGTGTAGCGTCGGGTATACTTTATCTAATCCGGTGGCCATTACGGCTACCGTCGGCAGTTGATACTGCACGGCGGCGCGGTGGGCGCAAATGTCGATACCGTATGCCAGTCCGCTTACAATAACAGGCGAATGCCCGCTTTCGGCCATTTGCGCCAATAGCTTCTCGCACCACTTCACACCGTAGGGGGTGGCATGGCGCGTCCCGACAATACTCAATACCTTTGGCTGGTTGAAATCCAACGTCCCGGCGACAAACAGCGCAACAGGCCCATCCTCGCACTGTTTCAGGCGACCCGGATAATCATCGTCGGTATAGCAAAGCACACGATAACCGTGTTTCTTCAAAAAAGCATATTCTTCTTCTGCGCGGGACAGTACTTTTTGGCCGGCCACTTCCTGCGCAATCATCATACCGATGCCGGGGATTTTTTGTAAAATAGACCTTTTCTCACGGAATACCGCTTCGGCGCTTCCGCAGTATGCAATCAACCGTTTGGCCAGTGTACTGCCCACGCCGGGAATACGTTCGATAGCCATATAGTACACCACTTCCCGCCCCCTGTTCCCCGCTGAAGGAACGCCGGGCGGAATAGCTGCCACACCGTTATCAACTGCCATTTTCAAAGGAATAAGAAAGGAGTCTTTTTGATAGCCGGGATTTACAACACAAGCATGGCGTCTCCGTACGTGCCGAAGCGATATTTATCTTTGACCGCCACCTCGTAGGCTTTTTTTATTTGTTCGTACCCGCCGAATGCCGCAGTTATCATCAACATCGTGGAAAACGGAAGATGAAAATTGGTTACGAGCGCCGTCGGCACAGAAAATTCGTAGGGTGGAAATATAAATTTATTTGTCCAGCCACGGAATGTTTTTAACCGTCCGTGTGTGGTTTCGGCGGCTTCCATAGCACGCAGCACCGTAACGCCGACGGCGCAAACCGACCGGTTATTTTCTTTTGCATGATTGACAATTCCTATGGCTTTTTCGTTCACAATGACCTGCTCGGAATCCATGCGGTGCTTCGACAAATCCTCGACATCAATCACACGGAAACTGCCCAAACTCATGTGCAATGTTACTTCCGCCGTTTTAATGCCTTTGATTTCCATTCGCTTCAACAGTTCGCGGCTGAAATGCAATCCGGCTGCCGGCACAGCTACCGCGCCTTCTTCCTTTGCCACGATCGTTTGATAACGTTCTTCATCAATTGGCTCGTTTTGTTTGCGTACCCAACGCGGAACAGGCATTTCGCCCAATACAAACAAGGCCTTCTTAAATTCGTCGTGCGTGCCGTCGAACAGAAAACGCACCGTGCGGCCGCGCGACGTCGTATTATCAATCACCTCGGCCACCATCATATCGTCGTCGCCGAAATACAGTTTGTTGCCGATACGGATTTTACGCGCCGGGTCTACCAATACATCCCACAACCGCTGGTCGCTGTTGAGTTCGCGCAATAAGAACACTTCGATTTCCGCGCCGGTTTTTTCTTTCTTCCCGTACAGTCGCGCCGGAAACACTTTGGTATTATTAAAGACCATTAAATCCTCTTCTTCAAAATATTTAACGATATCTTTAAATATTTTGTGTTCAATTTTCCCACTATCGCGGTGTATAATCATCAATCGCGATTCATCACGAAATTTTGCCGGATACTTTGCAATTAAATCATTAGAAAATTTAAAGTTAAATTGTGATAATTTCATATATCTTACAGTTTAATAGTAACAAAAAAACAACCTAATTATTCTTGCGGAGAAACAATGCTCCTTAGATTGTGCGCAAATTTCCGAAAAAAGTTTTAAATTTCAGTAAAAAAAGTTAAAAAATTTTCTATTGTTATAGTTTTCAATTCGCTAAATTTTCCACTGCGCGTGCGGCGCAGAGCGGTCAGGTGGGCGCCGCTTTGCAAAGCCAGTCCGAAATCGCGGGCAAAAGCGCGGATATACGTGCCTTTGCTACACACGATACGTACCGTTATTTTAGGCCATTGAAACGCGAGTAATTCCGTTTCATAAATGGTAATCACGGCGGGTTTCATTACGGCGTTCTGGCCGGCGCGCGCCCATTTGTACGCCCGTTTACCATTGACTGTTTTGGCGGAAAACACCGGCGGAATTTGCTCCTGCTCACCGACGAATGACAGCAAAGCCCCCGCTGCCATTTCCTTAGTAATGTGTTCGCTTGGATAGCGTACATCAATGTCTTTTTCCAAATCGAACGAAGGAGTAGTAGCGCCGACTTCTATTTCTGCAATATATTCTTTTTCTTCGGCTTGCAAGGCTTCGACCTGTTTGGTCGCTTTGCCGGTGCATAGCAGCAAAACGCCTGTCGCCAGCGGGTCTAATGTGCCGGCGTGCCCGACTTTCAGGTTTTTATTGCCGATTTTGCGCTGCAATACAAATTTGACCTTACGCACCACATCGGCCGACGTCCACCCAAGCGGCTTATCGACAGGAATAATCACCCCTTCGGCAAACGCGTCGAGCGACGGCGGATTGTCGAGCGAAAATACGGATATGGCGGTACCGGCTGTTGCTTTCATGGTCGGCAAAGATACGGGAATTTTTTGATTCCGAATAAATCACCCGTTAAATTGTGATGCGTAAAATAATTATTTAATAGAATAATAACGATTAACGTAGAAAAAGCAGATAAATACCCCAAGTTTGAGGCTCCGAGCTTAAAGTTTGAAGCTCCGAGCTTAAAATTTGAGGCTTTTAGCTTAAAATTTGGAGCTCCGAGCTTAAAGTTTGAGGCTTTTAGCTTCAAGTTTGGAGCTCCGAGCCTAAAATTTGAGGCTTTTAGCTTCAAGTTTGGAGCTTTTAGCTTCAATTTGTCAGAAATGATGACAAATTGTCAAGGGTAATGACTAATTGTCAGGCGCGGAGAGATATACTACGCACGGGCATAACTTGTGCAATAAAAACATGCGACAATTGGCTGCAATTCCCCGTAGGGGAATAATATCAATAGAAAAACGTGTATAATCTTTTCCCTATTCCCCGTAGGGGATTAATAAAAAATGACGATGCTGTTAAAGTCCTACGGACTATTGGCGAAAGAGGACGATAACCTTTTCTATTATTCACCTTGTGCTTTTTTATTAAAGGGGTTCATGAGCTCGCTGCGCTCGGTTGATATTATTCCCCTACGGGGAATCGAAGCGTAGCATGTCGACGAGAACGGAAGGCGCTGTAGAGACGCACGGCGGTGCGTCTCACCGCGCTACGCGCCATTATTCACTTTTCATTATTCATTATTCATTACCTACGGAATACCGATTTGGGGCGAGGACGATATTTTTTACCGAGCAATACATCCCTACTGGATGTGGGAACTCCGAAATACACTTGCGAAAGCTGAATAGAATAATAAACGCCGCAAAGCGCAATTCAAAATTCAAAATTTAAAATTCAAAATTTAAAAAGCAATGCAGGAAAAGCTCATCATACTTGATTTCGGCTCACAGACCACGCAGCTCATAGGGCGACGGGTGCGCGAAATGAACACCTACTGCGAAATTGTACCCTACAACAAGTTTCCGGCAAACGACGCCAGCGTAAAAGGCGTTATCCTTTCGGGCAGCCCTTTTTCGGTGTACGACGCCAACGCATTCCGGGCAGCGCTGTCCGATTTTCGCGGCAAAATTCCGGCGCTGGGCATTTGCTACGGCGCACAGCTCATGGCGCACGAAGCCGGAGGAACGGTAGAGCCTGCGGGAATGCGCGAGTACGGACGCGCCAACCTGCAAAACATTGCCCACAGCGACGAGCTGCTGCAGGGCATTGCCAACGGATCGCAGGTGTGGATGTCGCACGGAGACACCATTACCACGCTGCCGCAGGGGTTTTGCGCCGTAGCGTCCACCGGAGAGGTGCCGAATGCCGCCTACAGGATAGCAGGCGAGCAAACGTGGGGCGTGCAGTTTCACCCCGAAGTCTTCCACACGGAGGATGGCCCCGCGCTGCTGCAAAACTTTATCCGCATCTGCGGCTGCAAGCAGGACTGGACGCCCGCTTCGTTCATCACCACCACCGT
>JAIRKX010000159.1 GCA_031259805.1 Prevotellaceae bacterium
CCCGAAGGAGGTAGAAATGGCGCTCGACCGGTTTGAGCAAATCCTTATCCGCCTGTTGCTGGACGGTCACAGCGTCCAACTGGGCGACTGGGGCTCGTTCCATCTGACGTGCAACAGCGCCGGCGTAGAAACGAAAGCGGAGGTAACGGCAGCGAACATTAAGAACCTGAACATCCGTTTTACTCCCGGCAATGAACTGGCCGATGCGTTGAAACACGCCTCGTTCATCGCTGCCGAGACGATCGTCTCGGAATAGTCAATCAACGATTTCCGAGTGTATATGTATGATGGGAATGCTCCCGCTTAACCGGCGGGAGCGTTTCTGTTTTATGACGGGAACGCTCCCGTTCACCTAATGGGAACGCTCCCATCATTCGACGGGAACGCTCCCATCATCCGACGGGAACGCTCCCACCGTTCGACAGGAACAGTCAGATATGTCAAGGGCGGGCATCATCCCTAATTTCCTTTGCGTTCCCGTTAGGGCAACAGTCAGTAGTCAAATATCAATATTGGCCGGTTTCCCCCTGTCCCATCAAGAAAACACTATAAAATTCTAAAAAATAAAACTCTTATATCCAATCTACTATATCGTCTATAGTTATTTTTTTACAATCAAAGTCCTAAAAAGTTTGGTAGATAAAAATAAATGTACTACCTTTGCGCTCCATTTTGCCAAAAAATGATGTTTTTTGACGTATTGCCGATGTAGCTCAGTTGGCCAGAGCAGTTGATTTGTAATCAACTGGTCGGGGGTTCGAATCCCTCCATCGGCTCTATCAACTGACTATGAAACAAAAATTGGGGAGATACCAAAGTGGCCAACTGGGGCAGACTGTAAATCTGCTGGCGGACGCCTTCGTAGGTTCGAATCCTGCTCTCCCCACCAGCGCATGCAGCAGGCAAGCCGGGAGCCAAAATCGCTTATTGTTGTGTGCCGATAATTGTGCGGAAGTAGCTCAGTTGGTAGAGCATCAGCCTTCCAAGCTGAGGGTCGCGGGTTCGAACCTCGTCTTCCGCTCCAAAGGCCAGTGTAGCTCAGTGGTAGAGCACTTCCTTGGTAAGGAAGGGGTCGTGAGTTCAATTCTCACCGCCGGCTCTACTAAAAATAGAAAGAAGAAAACATACATAATGTATTAAAAATAAGTAAAAATAAATTAAAATCTAAAAACAAATAATTATGGCAAAAGAAACATTCCAACGAACGAAACCTCACGTTAACATTGGGACCATTGGTCATGTTGACCATGGGAAAACGACTCTGACCGCTGCAATAACGATGGTTCTTGCAAAACAGGGTCTGTCGCAGGTGCGCTCATTCGATTCAATCGACAATGCGCCCGAAGAAAAAGAACGCGGTATTACGATTAACACCGCGCATGTGGAATACGAAACGGCTAACCGGCACTATGCCCACGTGGACTGCCCCGGACACGCCGACTACGTTAAGAACATGGTCACCGGCGCCGCCCAGATGGACGGTGCGATTCTGGTAGTAGCTGCTACCGACGGCTCTATGCCGCAAACCCGTGAACATATTCTGTTGGCGCGACAGGTAAATGTACCCCGAATAGTCGTGTTCCTGAACAAAGTGGACATGGTGGATGACCCCGAAATTATCGACTTGGTTGAAATGGACGTTCGCGATTTGCTGAACTTCTATAGCTTCGACGGCGACAACGCGCCGGTTATTCGCGGTTCTGCTCTCGGTGCACTCAATGGCGAGCCGGAATGGGAAGCCAAAGTCGTCGAATTGATGGACGCCGTAGATACCTACATTCCGATTCCTCCGCGTGATAACGAAAAACCGTTTGTTATGCCGGTCGAAGACGTATTCTCAATTACCGGTCGCGGAACCGTGGCTACGGGACGTATCGAAACAGGCTTAATTAAAGTAGGCGAAGAAGTGGAAATTATCGGCTTAGGCGAAAAACCGAAAAAGACAACTGTAACCGGAGTCGAAATGTTTCGCAAGTTGCTCGATCGAGGTGAAGCCGGCGACAACGTAGGACTACTGCTGCGTGGGATTGATAAAAAGGAAATCAAGCGTGGACAGGTCGTCGCTCGTCCGAATACCATTAAGCCGCACAAAAAATACGAAGCCGAAATATACGTATTGAAGAAAGAAGAAGGTGGGCGTCATACTCCCTTCCACAATAAGTACCGTCCGCAATTCTACCTGCGTACATTGGACATCACCGGCGAAATTACCCTGCCGCAAGGCGTGGAAATGGTAATGCCGGGCGACAATGTAACAATTACCGTAGACTTGATTTACCCTGTAGCAATGAGCGAAGGGTTGCGTTTCGCTATCCGCGAAGGCGGTCGTACTGTAGGCGCCGGTCAGGTAACGAAGATTCTTGACTAAAACCACCCTTTTAGTTGTAGATTATGGTTGAATTTCAGGTTTATCAATGTATAACTATAAATCTGAAATTTTAAAACAACCCAGACCCTGAAGTGGGGTTATAGGGGCATAGTTCAAGGGTAGAATAGCGGTCTCCAAAACCGTTGATGGGCGTTCGAATCGCTCTGCCCCTGCAAGTAATGAAGCGGTGTGTTACGGCCGCCGAGTGAAAAAAATGAGAACACGCCGAAAATATTCGCAATGCTTCCAACCGCGAATCTTCCGGTATAATCATTAACAAAATGAAAAAAATTAAAGCGTATTTAAAAGAATCGTACAATGAATTGGTGCATAAAGTAACATGGCCGTCATGGGCACAGTTGCAAAGCAGTGCTGTAGTCGTCATGGTGGGTTCGGTTATTTTGTCGTTGATTGTGCTCGCTATGGACTTGTTATTCCGTAACGGCATGCAAGTTATCTATGAATTGTTGTATTAAAGTTTTACGAACAATGAGCGAAATTACTAAGCAGTGGTATGTATTAAGATCTGCGGGCGGTCGTGAAAGAAAAGCGAAAGAATACATCGAAAGTGAAATCAAACGCTTGAGACTTCAGGACTACATTTCGCAGGTGCTTATTCCTACCGAAAAAATTTACCAAGTTAAAAACGGTAAAAAGATTAGTAAGGATCGCGTCTATTATCCGGGATACGTTTTAATAGAAGCCGCTCTGGTAGGAGAAGTGGAACATGTCTTACGCAACATCCCGAACATATCGGGCTTTCTGGGAGAAGTCAAAGGTTCTAAACCGATGCCCCTGCGTCCGGTGGAAGTAAATCGCATCTTAGGCCGTGTGGATGCACTGGCCGAAGGCGACGAGGAAAACATTACGCCGTTTGTCGTGGGAGAGCCGGTTAAGGTAATCGACGGGCCTTTCAACGGATTTAACGGCACGATTGAAGAGGTGAACGAAGACAAGAAGAAACTGAAAGTGATGGTCAAAATTTTTGGCCGGAGAACCTTGCTGGAGTTAGGTTTTGTACAAGTAGAAAAAGATTAAAAGAAAAAAATTATGGCTAAAGAGATTGCCGGATTAATTAAACTACAAATCAAAGGCGGAGCAGCTAATCCCTCGCCGCCGGTAGGTCCTGCATTAGGTTCTAAAGGCGTAAACATAATGGAGTTTTGCAAGCAATTTAATGCACGCACGCAAGATAGAGCCGGAAAAGTATTGCCGGTTATCATTACGGTTTACAGCGACAAGTCATTTGACTTTATCGTAAAACAACCCCCGGTTGCCGTCCAGCTTCAGGAAGCAGCCAAAATACAAAAGGGGTCGCCCGAACCAAATCGCAAGAAAATAGCTACCGTTACATGGGAACAAGTCCGTACCATTGCCGAAAGCAAAATGCCCGATATGAATGCATTTACGCTTCAATCGGCCATGCGGATGATTGCCGGTACCGCCCGAAGTATGGGAATCGTCGTCGAAGGCGCATTTCCTGCTGATGTAAATTAAAAACACGTAGAAGAGATATGAGTAAACTGACAAAAAAACAGAAAATCGCCTACGCAAAGGTAGAACCCTTAAAGCAATACAAGTTGACCGAAGCCATGAAACTGGTAAAAGACGTTTCCTTTACCAAGTTCGATGCTGCGGTTGATTTGGCAGTACGATTGGGCGTCGACCCGCGGAAAACAAATCAAATGGTACGCGGCGTAGTAACTCTTCCGCATGGAACAGGGAAAATTACTCGTGTGCTGGTGCTCTGCACGCCCGACAAAGAGGCGGAAGCGAAAGCGGCAGGCGCAGAACATGTAGGTCTTGACGAGTATATTGAAAAAATTAAAAACGGATGGACGGACATCGACGTGATTATCTGCACCCCGTCAGTGATGGCGAAAGTGGGTGCATTGGGTCGCGTATTGGGTCCTCGCGGGTTGATGCCCAATCCTAAAACCGGTACGGTAACGATGGAAGTCGGAAAAGCGGTATCGGAAGTTAAAGCGGGTAAAATCGACTTTAAAGTGGATAAACAGGGTATCGTGCACGCATCCATCGGAAAAGTGTCGTTCGATGTGGAGAAACTTACCGACAACGCACACGAATTTTTAAATATGATTGTTAAGCTGAAACCTTCTACATTGAAGGGTACGTATATTAGAAGCGTTTTCATTTCGTCCACCATGAGCCCCGGCATTTGTGTGGATACAAAAACGTTGACAGCTGCAGAATAGTAAAAAGAAGAAGGAAAGAAGAAGATGAGAAAAGAAGAAAAAAACGTTATTATAGAGCGTCTGGCAAAGCAGCTTCAACAAACACCCCATTTTTATATTGCCGACATTTCGGGTCTGAATGCTGAAAATACTACGAAGTTACGCAGGGAATGTTTTGAGAAAAAAATCCAATTGGTAGTAGTCAAAAATACGCTACTCCAAAAAGCATTGGAAAAAAACAATTTCCCCGAAACCGCGTTGTACGACGTATTAAGTGGCCCTACATCGGTAATGTTTACGGAAACCGCCAACGTGCCGGCGCGCCTGATTAAGGAATTCGGCGCAAAGTACGGCAAACCCGAATTGAAAGGCGCCTATGTACAGGAATGCCTGTACCTCGGTGCAGACACTTTGGAAACGTTGGTTAATGTAAAATCTCGCGAAGAGTTGATTGGCGATGTGATCGGCACATTGCAGTCCCCGATGCAGCGTGTCATCTCGGCATTGCAGCGTGGTGGCCAAACAATTGCCGGCATCGTAAAAACACTGGAAGAACGCGCCGCATAAAAATAACCCAATGGTCGGTAGTGCGGATCGGCCTGAAATTAAAAACAACAAAACATTAAAAAATTAAATAATTATGGCAGACATTAAAAAACTCGCAGAAGAATTAGTAAATCTCACTGTAAAAGAAGTTCAAGAATTGGCAACCGTCCTGAAGGAAGAGTACGGCATTGAGCCGGCCGCCGCCGCAGTAGCACTAACCGCTCCGGCAGCAGGAGGCCCCGTTGCAGAAGTTGAACAAACCGCTTTCGACGTAATTTTAACTTCACCAGGGCAGGCAAAACTGCAAGTGGTGAAAGCGGTAAAAGAAATTACCGGATTGGGCTTGAAAGAATCTAAAGAATTAGTAGATGCAGCCCCGAAAGCCATAAAAGAAAAGGTTTCTAAAGCAGAGGCAGAACAAATTAAAGCGCAACTCGAAGAAGCCGGCGGGGAAGTTGAAATTAAATAAACTTTCCTCCCGTGATTCGGGAAGCCAAACACAGGTTTAGAACCCCCGTGGGGTTCTAAGCCTTTTTGTCGTTAAAACAGTTTATAAGTCAACTAATCCCAATACAATGTCCCAAAAAATAAACCACCAGCGTATTACATTTGCGTCTTCCAAAAGCGTACTCGAATATCCCGACTTTTTGGAAATACAATTAAAATCGTTTCAAGACTTCTTTCAACTTGAGACCATTGCCGAGAATCGAAAGAATGAAGGGCTTTTTAAGGTTTTTCAGGAAAACTTCCCGATTACCGATACCCGTAACAATTTTGTGCTTGAGTTTATTGATTATTTCGTAGATCCGCCACGTTATTCGCTCGACGAATGTCTGGATCGCGGCTTGACGTACAGTGTGCCACTGAAAGCGAAATTGAAACTCTATTGCACCGACCCGGAACACGAAGATTTCGACACGGTTATACAGGACGTATTCTTAGGTACCGTGCCCTATATGACGCCTCGCGGAACCTTTATTATCAACGGTTCAGAGCGGGTAGTCGTATCGCAGTTGCACCGTTCGCCCGGCGTCTTTTTCGGGCAAAGTATCCACGCGAACGGCACGAAACTGTATTCGGCGCGCATCATTCCATTCAAAGGTTCGTGGATCGAATTTGCTACCGACATCAACAATGTGATGTATGCTTACATCGACCGGAAGAAAAAATTGCCGGTAACCACATTGCTTCGTGCTATCGGGTATGAAGGCGATAGGGATATATTGGAAATCTTCGGATTGGCCGATGAAATAAAAGTAACGCAGACGTCGTTGAAAAAAGTGGTCGGCCGCAAACTGGCTGCCCGTGTCCTCAAAACATGGGTGGAAGATTTTGTGGACGAAGATACCGGCGAAGTGGTGTCTATCGAACGGAACGAGATCGTGCTCGACCGCGAAACAATCCTTGATGACAAGCATATTGACCTGATTGTTGATTCGGGTACGGCAACTATTTTGATTCATAAGGAAGATGCGAATATCAGCGATTTTGCTATTATTCACAATACACTGCAAAAAGATCCGTGTAACTCGGAAAAAGAAGCGGTAGTATATATCTACCGCCAGTTGCGTAACTCCGAACCGCCCGATGAAGCAACGGCTCGCGATGTGATTGAGAAATTATTTTTCTCCGATAAACGCTACGATTTGGGCGAAGTGGGACGTTTCCGCCTTAATCGTAAATTGGATTTGCGCACGCCTTCCGGCATCCGCGTACTGACGAAAGAGGATATTATCGCCATCATCAAGCATCTGATTCAGCTTATCAACTCGCGCACCGATGTTGACGATATTGACCATTTGAGCAACCGTCGTGTACGAACCGTCGGCGAACAGTTGGCCAACCAGTTTAGCGTCGGATTGGCGCGGATGGCACGTACCATCCGCGAACGCATGAACGTGCGCGATAACGAAGTGTTTACGCCGATTGATTTGATTAACGCTAAAACGTTGTCGTCGGTCATCAATTCATTCTTTGGCACCAGCCAGTTATCGCAATTCATGGATCAGACGAACCCGCTGGCCGAAATGACGCACAAACGTCGTATGTCGGCGCTTGGCCCCGGCGGTTTAAGCCGCGAGCGCGCCGGATTTGAAGTGCGCGACGTACACTATACACATTACGGCCGTTTATGCCCGATTGAAACGCCGGAAGGCCCGAATATCGGCTTAATCTCTTCGCTGTGCGTATTTGCCCGTATTAACGAATTAGGGTTCATCGAAACACCGTATATGAAAGTCGAAAACGGCAGAGTTGACCGCAGCCCGAAAGGGATTATATATATGAGTGCCGAAGAAGAGGAAGAAAAAATGGTGGCGCAGGCCAATGCCCGTTTGGACGAAAACGGCGAATTTACCGACGAGCGTATCAAATGCCGTTTCGAGGCCGACTATCCGGTCGTTAGCAAAGACGAAGTACATTTGATGGATATTGCCCCGAACCAGATAGCGTCAGTAGCGGCTTCGCTCATTCCGTTTTTGGAACACGACGACGCCAACCGTGCATTGATGGGGTCGAACATGATGCGGCAAGCCGTCCCGCTAGTTCGTCCGGAAGTGCCGATTGTGGGCACAGGTCTGGAAAGCGCTGTGGCGCGCGACAGCCGTACGCAAATCACCGCCGAAAAGAAAGGCGATGTAGTCTATGTGGACGCAAACGAAATTCACATTAAATACGAACGCAGTGAAGCCGACCGCTACACCAGCTTCGACAGCGATGTAACCGTATATAAACTGCCGATTTACCGCAAAACGAACCAAAATACAAGCATCCACCTGCGGCCAATTGTCCGTAAGGGAGACAAAGTAGCACCCGGCCAGATTTTGACTGACGGCTACGGTACGCAAAACGGCGAATTGGCTTTGGGCGCAAACCTGAAAGTGGCATTCATGCCATGGAAAGGCTACAACTTTGAAGATGCGATTGTGCTTTCGGAACGGTTGGTGCGCGAAGATGTATTTACCTCTATTCACGTAGATGAGTACATTATGGAAGTGCGCGACACTAAACGCGGATTGGAAGAACTGACCAACGATATTCCGAACGTAAGTGAGGAAGCGACGAAAAATCTGGATGAAAACGGCATCATCCGCATTGGCGCGAATATAGAGCCGGGCGACATCCTGATTGGAAAGATTACGCCGAAAGGGGAAAGCGACCCCTCGCCCGAAGAAAAGTTATTGCGGGCGATTTTCGGCGATAAGGCCGGCGACGTTAAAGATGCGTCGTTGCGTGCTACGCCTTCGCTATACGGGACTGTTATCGAAAAGCGACTGTTCTCGAAAGTCTCTAAAGAAAGCGGCAAGAAGGGCAAGCAAGCAAGCAAAATGCAAATGCAAAAAGTCGACGACGATTTCGACAAAAAAGTGAAAGTACTCAAGGAAAAGTTAGTCGAAAAACTAATCAAGCTATTGGAAAATAAAACGACCCAATCCGTTACCGATATTTACGGGGCGGAAGTGCTCAGCAAGGGCATGAAGTTTACCCAAAAAGCTTTGAATAATATCGACTACGAAAACGTCAATCCCAACAAGTGGACAAATGATAAGGAATGCAATACGGTGATTAAAAAAATCATCAACAACTATCTGATTCGCTACAAGGAATACGACGCCGAAGTGAAACGCATCAAATACAACCTGACGATTGGCGACGAGTTACCCGCCGGTATTGTTCAGTTGGCGAAAGTCTATATCGCTAAAAAACGCAAAATCAAAGTGGGTGATAAAATGGCCGGACGCCACGGAAACAAAGGAATTGTAGCTCGTGTAGTGCGCGACGAAGATATGCCGTTCCTCGAAGACGGGTCGATTGTGGACATCGTACTGAACCCGTTGGGCGTGCCTTCGCGTATGAACTTAGGGCAGATTTACGAAACCGTATTAGGCTGGGCAGGCAAAGAACTTGGTTTAAAGTTCAGCACGCCTATTTTCGACGGCGCTACACTCAACCAAATTACGGAATATACCGAAAGAGCCGGCATTCCGACTTTCGGCCGCACCTTCCTGCGCGACGGCGGTACGGGCGAACTGTTCGACCAGCCGGCGACCGTTGGGATTATCTACATGTTGAAACTCGGCCACATGGTGGACGACAAGATGCACGCACGTTCTATCGGCCCGTACTCGTTGATTACGCAACAGCCGTTGGGTGGTAAGGCGCAATTCGGCGGCCAGCGTTTTGGGGAAATGGAAGTGTGGGCGCTCGAAGCATTCGGCGCAGCCAACATCCTGCAGGAAATCCTCACCGTGAAATCCGACGATGTCAATGGTCGTGCCCGCGCGTACGAATCAATAGTAAAAGGCGAGCCGATGCCCGCACCCGGCATTCCCGAAGCGCTGAACGTAATCCTGCATGAATTACGCGGCTTGGGATTAAGCATCCGTCTGGATTAACGCTGTCGGAAGGAACTGTAAAATAAACGCGAATAGTCACTAATTAATTAGTCAAAAATATGGCTGTGAAGAAAGAGAACAAGCAGAAAAGTAATTTTAATAAAATAACTATCGGACTGGCTGCGCCCGAAGAAATTCTGGAACATTCGAGCGGCGAGGTACTGAAGCCTGAAACCATTAATTATCGTACCTACAAGCCGGAACGCGACGGGCTGTTCTGCGAACGTATTTTCGGGCCGTCGAAAGACTACGAATGCCATTGCGGGAAATACAAACGTATCCGCTATCGCGGTATTGTATGCGACCGTTGTGGGGTCGAGGTTACGGAGAAGAAAGTGCGTCGTGAGCGCATGGGGCATATCAATCTGGTAGTGCCGGTAGCGCATATTTGGTATTTCCGTTCTACGCCGAACAAAATAGGGTACTTGTTGGGTATCCCTGCTAAACGGCTGGAAGCGATTGTCTATTACGAACGATACATTGTCGTACAACCCGGCGTAGCGGTAAACGAAGGCCTAAAAGCCAATGATTTCCTGTCTGAAGACGAGTACCTGCACATTCTTGATTTATTGCCCAAAGACAACCAGTTGCTCGACGACGACGACCCCAACAAATTCATCGCCGGCATGGGCGCTGAAATCTTGTTGAAAATGCTCATGCGGCTGAATTTAGATGAACTGTCCTACGATTTGCGCCATAAAGCCGACACCGAAACGTCGCAGCAACGCAGGGAAGAAGCATTGAAACGACTGAGCGTCGTAGAAGCATTTCGCGAATCGAAAACGATTAACAATCCCGAATGGATGATTCTGAAAGTAATTCCGGTTATTCCACCGGAATTGCGCCCGTTAGTACCGTTAGACGGCGGACGTTTTGCTACCTCCGACCTGAACGACCTCTACCGGCGCGTAATCATCCGCAACAACCGCTTGAAACGCTTGATGGAAATCAAAGCGCCTGAAGTGATCCTGCGTAACGAAAAACGCATGTTGCAGGAAGCCGTCGACTCGCTACTCGACAACTCGCGCAAGTCCAACGCCGTTAAAACCGACTCGAACCGCGCCTTAAAATCTCTGTCCGATAGTTTGAAGGGCAAGCAGGGACGTTTCCGTCAGAACCTGCTTGGAAAACGGGTAGACTACTCGGCGCGCTCGGTGATTGTGGTCGGGCCTGAATTGAAAATGCACGAGTGCGGCTTGCCGAAAGACATGGCCGCCGAACTGTACAAACCATTTGTGATCCGCAAACTCATTGAACGCGGTATTGTAAAAACGGTGAAATCGGCAAAGAAGATTGTCGACCGCAAAGATGCCGTGGTGTGGGATATTCTGGAGAATGTGATGAAAGGACATCCGGTACTGCTCAACCGCGCGCCTACGCTACACCGGCTGGGGATTCAAGCATTCCAGCCCAAGCTGATTGAAGGGAAAGCCATCCAGTTGCACCCGCTCTCCTGCACGGCATTCAACGCCGACTTCGACGGAGACCAAATGGCGGTGCACCTTCCGTTGGGAAATGCCGCTATTCTCGAAGCGCAATTGCTGATGCTGGGGTCGCACAATATTCTGAACCCCGCGAACGGCGCGCCTATTACCGTGCCTTCGCAGGACATGGTATTGGGATTGTATTATATTACCAAAACGCTGAAAGGCGCGAAAGGAGAAGGCATCACGTTCTACGGGCCGGAAGAAGTAATCATTGCATACAACGAAAAAGCGGTCGATTTGCACGCAATTATCAAAGTACGCATCGCTCTTTGGCAACCCGACGATACGTATACGTATGAAATCATCGAAACCAGTGTCGGACGAATTTTGTTCAATCAGATTGTACCGAAAGAAGCCGGCTACATCAATGAAGTATTGACCAAAAAATCATTGCGCGACATCATCGGGAATGTGCTGAAAACGTCCGGCGTGGCGGTTACTTCAAAGTTTTTGGACGATATCAAGGATCTTGGCTACCAAATGGCCTTCAAAGGCGGTTTGTCATTTAACTTGAGCGACGTGATTGTGCCGAAAGAAAAAGAAAAATTAGTCGCCGAAGGATACGCAGCGGTGGGAGAGGTCATGAATAACTATAACATGGGCTTTATTACCAACAACGAACGCTATAACCAGATTATTGATATTTGGACACACACGAATGCGCGGCTGACGCAAACGGTGATGAAACAACTTTCGTCCGACAAGCAAGGATTCAACTCCGTATTTATGATGTTAGACTCCGGTGCACGCGGCTCGAAGGAGCAAATCCGCCAATTAACCGGTATGCGCGGACTGATGGCCAAACCGCAGAAATCCGGCGCAACCAGCGCGGAAATTATCGAAAATCCCATTTTGTCGAACTTTCAGGAAGGGCTGTCGGTATTGGAATATTTTATTTCGACACACGGCGCTCGCAAAGGGTTAGCCGATACAGCGCTTAAAACCGCCGACGCCGGATACCTCACTCGCCGCCTCGTCGACGTTTCGCAAGATGTAATTATTAACGAAGACGACTGCGGCACGCTACGCGGGTTGGTGGCATCGGCCATCAAAAACAACGACGAAGTGGTAGAATCGCTGTACGACCGTATTCTGGGGCGCACGACCGTCCACGATATCTATCATCCGAATTCCGGCAAGTTGATTGTGGCAGCCGGCGAAGAGTTGACCGAAAGCATTGCCAAAACCATCGAAAAATCGCCGATTGAACAGGTAGAAATCCGTTCGGTGTTGACCTGCGAATCGAAAAAAGGCGTATGCGCCAAATGCTACGGACGTAACCTTGCAACCAGCCGCATGGTAGAACGCGGCGAAGCAGTGGGCGTCATTGCCGCACAGTCTATCGGCGAACCGGGTACGCAGCTTACCTTACGTACATTCCACGTCGGTGGTACGGCGTCGAGTATTGCGTCGGATAACAAGGTGATTGCCCGCTACGACGGACGACTTGAAATCGACGAATTGCGCACCGTCGATAAGGAAACCGACGACGGCTCGAAAGTAGATATTGTCATCGGGCGGTTGGCCGAAATGCGCATTGTCGACCAAAACACCGACATTACGCTCTACCACCACGCTATCCCCTACGGGGCGCAGTTGTATATGAAAAACGGCGTGAATGTAAAGAAAGGCGATCCTATTTGCGAATGGGACCCGTACAACGCCGTAATCATTTCGGAATTGTCCGGTAAAATTGCATTCGACAGCGTGCAGGAAGGAATCACATTCCGCGAAGAAACCGACGAACAAACCGGCTACCGCGAAAAAGTAATCATCGAATCGCGCGACAAATCGCGGAATCCGGCGGTGCGTATCCTCGACTCCAAAGGATACGATGTGAAACAGTACAACCTGCCGGTAGGCGCTCACATCATGGTCAACGAAGGACAGATGGTCAAGTCGGGCGAAATATTGGTAAAAATCCCGCGCGCCATCGGCAAGTCGGGCGACATTACAGGCGGTCTGCCGCGCGTTACCGAACTGTTTGAAGCGCGGAATCCCTCGAACCCCGCCGTAGTATCCGAAATCGACGGCGAAGTAATCATGGGGAAAATCAAACGGGGTAACCGCGAAATTATCGTACATTCGAAATTAGGCGAAGAAAAAAGATACCTTGTGCCCCTGTCCAAACAAATACTGGTACAGGAAAACGACTATGTACGCGCCGGCACGCCGTTGTCCGACGGCGCCATTACGCCGCTCGACATCCTGAATATTCAAGGACCAACGCGCGTGCAGGAATATATTGTCAATGAAATTCAGGAAGTGTACCGCCTGCAGGGAGTGAAAATTAATGATAAACATTTTGAAATTATCGTACGTCAAATGATGCGCAAGGTCGAAATCGTTGAACCGGGCGACACTCGCTTTCTGGCAGGACAATTAGTAGACAAATGGGAGTTTATGAACGAAAACGACTCGCTGTACGATAAAAAAGTAGTACAAGACCCCGGCAGTTCGTCCATGCTGAAGGCCGGCCAAATGATTACGGCGCGAAAACTGCGCGACGAAAATTCAATCCTCAAACGCAAAGACCTGAAGCTAATCGTGGCGCGGGACGCCATCGCAGCAACTTCGAATCAGATACTGCAGGGGATTACACGGGCGGCATTACGCACCAACAGCTTTATGTCGGCCGCCTCATTTCAGGAAACAACCAAAGTGCTCGGCGACGCAGCCATCCACGGCAAAGAAGATAAACTCGAAGGACTCAAGGAAAATGTCATTTGCGGACACCTGATCCCTGCCGGCACGGGCATGCGCCACCTCGACAAAATTGTAGTCGCCAGCATGGACGATTACGAACGCCTGAAACGAAATGCGGAAAAAGAAAAACAAGGGTAATTACACCCCATACGATTTAATGGTTTATAATTAGAGGAAGCCTCGTATCGAAAGATGCGGGGCTT
>JAIRKX010000161.1 GCA_031259805.1 Prevotellaceae bacterium
AAAATTAAGTCTCCTTGATGGGCTATTGCAACGATTGGTTGAGATAAGGAAGGTAGTGAAAAGTTAGGCATCTGTTTTTACTGATAAGTATACCCTAAATTGCATCAGGTAATAAGCAGAACTATTAAAGTTAATGCATACTCAATTCACCTACTAATTACTATCTTTGCATAAACTAAAACTATCGCAACTATGGATATATTGCAAATATTTACTGTTTCCTGCCTGCTGCTAAGCCCCCTAACCTCCGACGGGGGAAACTGCCGGCGGCCGGCTGTTACTGTCGACTCTTTGCAGGCGAATTTTATTCGGCAATTGCACGTATTTCCGCAGGAAAAGATATATGTGCATACCGACAAGTCGGCGTATAGTTTGGGAGAAACCATCTGGTTTAAAGTCTATGTAACCGACGCCGTTGTGCATTATCCTTCCGTGCTCAGCCGGTTTGCTTATATCGAATTAATCGGCCCGAACAAAACGGTTATCCGAAGGGAAAAAGTACGGATAGCGCCGGACGAGTCATGCGGACAGATAACGCTATCGGCTACGCTCGCCGGAGGAAACTACCTGCTGAGAGCCTACTCGGGTACATTGTACGGAATGGATGAAGATTATTTCTTTCACAAAAACATCTATATTCATGCTGCTGTTTCGGAGGATACCAAAGCGACGGATGCGCCCCGCGAAGATTATGATCTTGCTTTTTTTCCGGAAGGAGGGAATCTGTTGGAAGGCGTGGCTTGCAAGGTCGCGTTTAAAGCCATCAAATCCGATGGTTTGGCGAAAGATATACAGGGCAGCATCCGCGACAGCGACGGCCATATTATCGTGCCTTCTTTCCACTCGCTTCATAAAGGTATGGGGCATTTTATGCTTACCCCCGAACCGGGCAAAACTTATTATGCATTAGTAGAAAACGGCAAAGGTGCAGGGAAAAAATGGCCATTGCCTGTCGCCGTAAAAAACGCCTGCGCTCTGGCTGCACAATGGGCGGGAGATACTGCCCGGATAGCGGTTAACCGCCCGCCGGATGCGGCAGACAGCGATTCGCTCTGGCTGATTATCCACTCGCGGGGCATTGTGGAATATGCCGCTCTCTGGAATTTTTCCGTTCCGTATCTGAATGTAAAAAAAAGCGATTTCCCGTCCGGCATTTTGCAGGCGCTGCTTTTGGATAAAAACTACCGTCCGGTAAGCGAACGGATGCTGTTTTGCCTCAATGACGATCAGGCGCATGTGTCTATGCACGTGAATAACGCCCATTTCCATGCACGCGAACGGGTTGTGGTGGATATGACGCTACGGGATATGCACAATAAGCCGTTGACCGGCCGTTTTTCCGTGTCGGTTACCGATAACGCGCGCGCAACGATAGATACCACCTTCAATATATTCACCTATTTTTTATTAACGTCGGATTTAAAGGGGTACATTGAAAATCCGGCATTCTATTTTGAAACGGATAATCCGTTATCGACCGAAGCGTTGGATAATTTGATGCTCACGCAAGGCTGGCGGCGATACAATATTCCCGAAATAGCTAAAGGAAAATGGGAGGTATCCCGCGGATTTGTCGAATCAGGTCAGGAAATAGCAGGGTCGGTCAAAGGGTTGATTCGAAGCAGAGGGATTGCCGGCAGTCAGGTACGTATTCTGTCGCCGGACAACCGCTATGCCGACGAAACAACTACCGATGCCAACGGGAACTTTGCATTCGTTGGATTGGATTTCCCGAATAAAACGACGTTCGTTGTGCAGGCTTTCTCGGGGAAAGGGGACGACCGGGTAGAGTTACAAGTGCATGAAGATGAATTTCCATCAGTAGACGCTGTGTGCATGCCGGCGCTACCTGTTCGTCCGCCGGATATACCCGAAACGGTCGCGGATGAAGCATATATTGAGGGGATGAAAATGATCCAGTTGCAGGAAGTCGTAGTTACGGCGAAGCCTAAAGAATCGGCGGTTCATTTTTATTCCCGGATAGCGGATAATTCCTTTGACAGTAAAAAAATAGAAGCGTTGGATGCCACTTGTATTCATGAGTTGCTGCGCCGGATTCCGGGCATTACTATCGAGGACGAAAAAGCCGTCATACGGGGCGCAAAGAGTATTTACGGCAAACCCTACGCGGCGATTGCCATTGACGGTATTATTGTAGAGTCGTTCGCCGAAGAAAACGATTATGATAAATATGTGGATTTCGATTTGGATCAAATCAATATGGAGGATATCGAACGGGTCGACGTGTATAAAACAGGTAATACGGCTATTTGGGGTTCGAGAGGGGGTAATGGCGTCGTGTCGTTCACCACTAAGAAAGGGAATTTTAATCTTTCCAAGTTAGATAGAGTCCGGTATAATATCAAAAAGATAAGCCCTTTGGGATATATTGTCCCGGCTGAATTTTATTCCCCGAAATACGATACGGAAGCGCAAAAAGCGAGTAGCGTCCCCGACCGGCGTACAACATTGCTCTGGAAACCTAATATCTCTACCGGCGACGATGGCAGCGCTTCTTTTGATTTTTATACCTCCGATAATCTTTCCGGTTATTCTATCGTAATAGAAGGCATTACGAATAGCGGAGAGGTTGTTTATGCAGCAGGCCGTTTTTAGCAGGCAGTAGCAGTGGAGAGTGGCAATACTCAATATGTAATTGCCTTACGCCAATCTGAATACGAGCCTGTTTTTCATGCTGCATTGTTCTTCAAACCGGATTTTTATCCAGTCATATTTACGAGGAAGAGGGTTTAAGATGGTCTTACATCGTCGAAACAGGCCTAAATTGCGATGCAGTTCGGCGATCATTATTATTTGGGAGCGCTCTTTTCTATTCAGTAACTTCAAGAGTTCTCGACAGTTCTCTTCCCATAATTTTTGATCTTTGCCATTCAGAAAGATATTTGTATTTTCCAGTATGGCATAGTGAAAATCGTCACTGAACCAGGCTCGACGTCCGTCCTTTATAAACGACTTTTTGGTATTTCTCACCCTGTCGTTGTATGCCCACCAGATCCATTGCCGAATCAATATCATTCTTTTTTCGGTTCGATACATGAGCAATGCCCTGAAAAGATCTTCGAGGTTTAAAAAATCGACGTAAGTAGCGGCTATCCATATATGCGTTTTGCGCTTTTTGGTGTCCACTGTACGCAGTGCCTGTAAGTCGCTTAACCAGAAAATAGTATTGCAGTTGTAGCATTTTGTCAAATCAGGTACAGCACACATTGGCCCTTCGCATTTACCGTCGGAAAAGTGCATCGCACCACCCATATTAGGGGTGAGCAAACTCTTATTTTTTAAAAGTTTGCTACAGTGTGGACATTGATAAATATAATCCGGTCCTTGAAACATCATGCGGGTTTATTTTTCGTTTAAATTAAATTCACGGGGCGCGTCGGAGAGTTGAGAGTTAAGAGTTAAGAACTAAGAGTTAAGAACTAACAATTCTTAACTCTTAACTCTTAGTTCTTAGTTCTTAATTAAGTCCACCCCCGCCCTACGGGCACCCCCGCCAGCGGGGGACAGCCGTGCGGCGGCAGCCCTTTATGGGGTAGCCTGCGTAGCTCTCCCCCGCTGGCGGGGGTGCCGACAGGCGGGGGTGGAATGAACTAATTGTTAATTGTTAATTGAGAACTAAGAACTAAGATTTAAGAGTTAAGAACTATGAACTAACAATTCTCAACTTTCAACTTTCAACTTTCAACTAAAAAACGGGGTGGAATGGTAAAAAAGTACGTACGAAGAAAAAAAATCTTCGTACGAAGGCAAAGTATCTTCGTACGAAGAAAAAAAATCTTCGTACGTGCTTTTTTGCATTTTTTGCATAGCGGAAGCAATTTTCGCTTCTCCGGAGGCTATGGTCATGATGCGGCGCATGGACATTTATTCATTTTATTTATTTTTCAATGGCCGTTTCAAAAAATAATTCACTCCTTTAATCAAAAGTCGGAGGGCTTTTGCTGAAAACCGACCAAAGAAATGTATAACAAAGTAGCGTCGACCAACCGGCGTATTCCGTGAGGAGGTTTTACAGGGAATCAACAAAAAAGAGTATCTTTGCGCGGCGTTTTTAATGTGCTGCATCAAATTTCAACGAACCAATAAATAAACAGGATGAAAAAAATCTTTTTAATTATCGAACGCGAGTTTACTACACGTGTAAAGAAAAAATCATTTATCATTACGACTATTCTTGTGCCTTTGCTGATGGCCGCTTTGATGGTCGTGCCCTTCCTGATACAGTCGTTTTTGAAGGATACCGAGAAGAAGACGATCGTCGTTCTTGACCGTTCGGGGTTAGCGGCGCAGGCTTTGCCGAACACCGACGAACTGACTTTTGTCTTTTGCCCCGACGCTTCGCTCGACTCCCTGAAACAGGCTTTCCGGACGCAGGAATGGTATGCCATTGTTGACATCGGCGCGACGGACGACGACCGCAATGTGCCAATAGGCATGTATTCATTCAAACAAACCAACCTCGACGTGCAGAACCATATCGAGGAAAGCATGGAGAAGGCCGTCGAACGCTATAAATTGGAGGCATACAATATCCCGGGGCTTGACACTATTATGGATTCGGTTAAAACGCAACTCAGCGTCAAAACCTACCTGTGGGGCGAGGACGGTAAGGAAAAAGCCAGTTTCACCTTCCTTTACATGGGTATTTCTTATCTTTTCGGTTTTCTGATTTATATTTTTATAGTGATGTTCGGCAGTATGGTCATTCGGGGCGTCATCGAAGAAAAAACAAGCCGGATAGTCGAAGTCATCGTCTCTTCGGTCAAACCTTTCCAGTTGATGATGGGGAAAATCCTCGGCGTAGCCTCCGTCGGGCTGTTGCAATTTATTATATGGGTCGTGCTGACCTTTGCGATCTACCTTGTCGTCATGCAGACGCTGCTCGACCCGTCGGCAGCTGCGTCGACCGGCGGGATGGCGGTCGACGGGTCGACGCTGCCTCTTGCCGCCACGTTCGACCTTCGCGCCATGCTCGAAAGCATTGACTTCGTATCGATCATCGGGGCATTTATTCTTTATTTTCTTTTCGGGTATTTACTTTATGCGTCGCTGTATGCCGCCATCGGGTCGGCGGTCGAGAACGAAGCCGATACGCAACAGCTCGTCCTTCCCGTAACCATTCCGTTAGGCATCGGACTGTTCATTATGCTGCACACTTTTCAGTACCCGAACAGCGCCCTCTCGTTTTGGTGTTCGATCATTCCCTTCACCTCGCCGATGGTGATGATGGCGCGCATCCCCTTCGGCGTTCCGTTTTGGGAAGTCGCCTTGTCGCTGTCGTTGCTGTTGATTACGTTTGTCGGCATGGCATGGATTGCCGGCAAAATCTACCGTGTCGGTATTCTGATGTATGGCAAAAAACCAAGCTTTAAGCAAATATGGCAATGGTTAGTACGTAAAGCATAATGCATCGTCCCCGCAAGGCAATAATTCAAAATCAATAATCAAGATGAAAAAACTTTTACAGTATCTTTTATTTTTATCGCTGACGGCGGTATTATTATATTTTGCTTTCAAGGGTGTCTCGTGGAATGATATGCTGGAGGGCATCAAGCAGGCGAATGGGTGGTGGATAGCTGCATCGATGGCCGTCGGATTTGCGGCATTCCTTATCAGGGCTCGGCGGTGGCAGTTTATCATCCATCCGCTGGGCTATCGTCCGTCGTTTAAACACACGTACGACGCGGTGATGCTGACTTATCTGGCCAACTTTGCCATGCCCCGTATGGGCGAGGTCGTGCGATGCGGCGCTCTTCGGAGGACAGACAAAATCCCCTTCGAGTCCCTGCTCGGCACGGTGGTCATGGAGCGGGCATTCGACTTCGTTTGCTTGCTGGTGATTTCCGTCAGCGTCCTCTTCCTGCGCTTTGACACCTTTCGCGCCTTCTGGACGAATGTACAGGCACAGCAGGGAGCGCCGGCCGACGCCGCTACGCCTGCCGGCGGATATCTGTTATATGTGTATACAGGCGTCGGACTGCTCGTGGCGATAGTGGGACTGCTTTGCATCTTCCGTCGCAGAATCCGCCAATGGTCGTTGATGAGCAAGGTAAAAAAACTATGGCATGGCCTGCTCGACGGCCTGAAAGCGGGATTTCGTCTGCAACGTCGAAGCGCGTTTTTTACGTATACTATTTTGTTGTGGGTGGCTTACTGGTTACAGGCTTACACGGTGATGCTGGCCATGCCTGAAACCTTACACCTCAGCGCAGTCGATGCCCTGTTTCTGATGGTCGTCGGCGGATTAGGATGGGTCGCGCCCGTCAACGCCGGCATTGGCGCTTATCATTTCCTCATCAAATGCGCCTTGTTGATTTACGGCGTTGACAATGGCGTCGTCTTTGCTACCATCTCGCACGAGACCCAATCACTGATGATGATTGTCTTCGGGCTCTTTTCGTGGATGGCGGTGGCAGTCGGCAGTCGCAGTCGGCAGTCGGCAGTTAAAAATGTACCCGGGTCTCCTTTCAATTAATCCTTCCTACTTTCTCGACGCCTCGCACCTGTCGCAGGTGATAGATAAGCATGTCGAGTTGCTTATTATCTTTGACCATGACTTGTACTTGTCCGCCGAATACACCGTTGCCGTTATCGGCAAGGTTGATGGAACGGAGGACACAGTGGAGTTTGGTGATGGTTTCGGTGATGGTGGTTACAAGGCCTGTTTCGGCGTCGCCGGTGATGCGCAGTTTGACGGGGAAGTTGGTCGCCAGCGTCGCTTCGCGCCATTTGGCGCGGAGAATGCGGTAGGGATATCTTTCGAGCAGCCGTGCAGCATTGGGGCACGAGTGGCGGTGGATTTTAATACCGTCCGATACGGATACAAAGCCGAAGACATCGTCGCCGTAAATGGGATTGCAGCATTTGGCCAGCTTGTAGTCGGCGCTGCGTAACTTTTCGTCGATAATCAGGTAGTCGCCCGAAGCAGTCGGCGGTGGCAGTCGGCAGTCGGCAGTGGTGGCAGTGGCCGTAGTAGTGGTGGCGGTAGACAGCAGGTCATGGGCGGTGATGAGTTCTTTGACCTGCGCGATGTCGATCTTCTCGCCGGCTAAGCCGGCATAGAGGTCGGAGATTGTTTTCAGTTTAAAATGTTTCAGCAACTTGTTCAACGCTTCGTCGGTGAGCGTGATTTTCCAGTTTTTCAGTCGTCGTTCGAGCAGTTCGCGGCCTTCCTGTACACGTTTGGTTTCTTCTTCGCGCAGGCGTTGTTTGATTTTCGCACGCGCTTTGGAGGTTACGACATGGTTTAGCCAGTCGCCGGCAGGCTGCTGGTTTTTGGCGGTGGTGATTTCGACCATATCGCCGGTATGCAATACTTCTTTAATGGAAGTCATCCGTCCGTTGACTTTGGCGCTGACAGTGTGCAGGCCGACGTTGGTGTGCAAATCGAAGGCAAAATCGAGCGCCGTCGCGCCTGCCGGCAAACGGCGCAGATCGCCGGTGGGCGTAAACACGATGATTTCATTGAGCGTAATGTTCGTCAACTGCTGCACATCGGCCTCGCTGGGCGATTCGAGCAGTCGCCGTACATGGTCGAGCCACGTCTGCATGCTTCCCAAATCCTGAATACCCTTGTATTTCCAGTGCGCTGCCACACCGCGCTCAGCGGCGGCGTCCATGGCGACGGTGCGGATTTGTACTTCGAGGGCATGGCCTTCGCGGGTTTTGACGGTGGTGTGCAACGAGCGGTATCCGCTGCTTTTGGGTTTGCTAATCCAGTTGCGCAGGCGACTGATGTCCGTGTCGTAGCATTTTTCGACTAACGAATAGACCTTCCAGCAGGCGGCTTCTTCGGTCTCGCGGTGCGGCGGCGTATCGAGGATGATGCGGACGGCAAATACATCATAGACTTTTTCGAAATCTATTTTCTGCACCTGCATTTTTTTCCAGATGGAATAGACGGATTTCGTCCGGCTTTTTATTTCATACCGCAACTGTTCCTGTTGCAGCGCCTGCTCGATGGGACGGATGATTTCCTGCAAAAACTTTTCGCGCTCGCCCGATGTGCTTTTGAGTTTGTTCGTGATATGGCGCCATGCTTCGGGTTCGGTGAATTTCAACGCCAAGTCTTCCATTTCCGATTTGATGTTGTAAAGTCCTAACTGATGCGCCAGCGGTGCATAGAGCAATAAGGTTTCGGTTGCTTTTTTATGCTGCTTTGATTTCGGGAAGAAGTCGAGCGAGCGCATCACCTCCAGCCGGTCGATGAGTTTGATAATCGCTACGCGCGGGTCGGTTGAGTAGGAGACAATGAGCTTGCGGAAATTGTCGGCCTGCAGGCTGGTTTGCTTGATGTCGATAGCCGCAATGCGGTTGAGTCCGGCGACAATGTCGGCAATTTCGTCGCCGTAGGTTTTGCGTATGCCGGCATTGCGGTTCTTTTGCAGTAGGGCGATTTCCTTCGGTGTTTTGTCGTTCCATTTCTTTTCTTCCTGCCACGTGGCTTCGTGCAGCAGCACCGCTATGGCCGGTGCGGCCATCAGCCCCATGTCTTCGACCGTCATGCGTGCGACCGTCAGGGGATGATAGAGCAGCGGGTCGCCGTTTTCGCGCCGGGCGTCGGCCATAGCAGTCGCCGCTTCGCGACAGGCGCGGTCGATCAACGCGCGCTCTTCATCCGTAAAATGGGCGCACGCTTCTAATAGCCATTGTTCGTTTCGCGTTGTCATTTTTGTGGCTTGCGCATTATGCATTACGCTTCATGCGGTTTAGCGCTCGGTGGTAGCGTTTAGCGTTTTGGTTGTGTTGTGCGAGGGTGATGGCGAATACATGGTAGCCACTGAAGTCGTCGCGGGCGCAAAAGTAAAGGTAGTTGTGGTGTTCGTATTGCAGGACGGCGTCGATAGCGTTGATCGAAGGGATACATATAGGTCCCGGCGGCAAGCCTGCATGTTTATAGGTGTTGTACGGCGATTCGATGTTTTTATGCCGGTCGAGTACCCGCTTCATAGTAAAATCGCGGCAAGCGTATTTCAGTGTGGGGTCGGCTTGCAGGGGCATGCCCTGTTGCAGGCGGTTGATGTAGACGCCGGCGATACGCGCCATTTCGTCGGTTTTGTTGGTCTCCTCGTTGACGATAGCGGCCAGGGTCGCCACCTCGTCGCGTGTCAGACCGATGGCGGCGGCCTGACAGGTACGCGTATCGTTCCAGAACGCCTGCGACTCCCGGTGCAAGCGCTGCAATAGTTGTTCGGCTGAAATCGTCCAGTATACTTCGTAAGTGTTGGGGATAATCATCGCGGGGAGGGTGGCCGGCGTATAGCCGAAGCCGGCGAGCAGGTGCGTGTCGGCGAGTGCGTGCCGGATGGTGGCGGAGTCGGCTTCAATGGTGCGCGAAAGCACGGCGGCCAGTCGCCCGTTGTCGCGGATATGTCCTGCGACGACGACATTGACAGCATCTTGTGCACCGGTTTTCAGTTTGCGTACAAGTTGCCTGTTACTCATGCCGGCGGTGAGTTTGTAACGTCCGGGACGCACTTTCTGCGTATAGTTTTCGTCCTGCGCAGCGCGGATAAAGGTGTCTTCATCGAGCAGCACACGGGCGGCCCGCAGACTGTCGAGCACGTGCTCGAATCCGGCGCCGGCAGGGACGAGCAACACTGCGTCGGCTGTTACGTTGCGGGCATGAAAAGTGGTGTATATCCTGATGATTCCTTCGGCGATATAGCCGACGCACAGCAGGGATACCAGCATGATTATCCATAATAAATACCGTTTAACTTTGTAACTCATTGGATGTCCGTTTAACATTTTCTGCAAAGGTAAGTAAAAATAATTTTGTACTTTTGTTTCTATCATTTTATTGTATTTAGTATGACAACAATCAAAACAACTTATGCCGGCCGGCTGCGTACCGAAATCCAACACGCCGCGTCGGGGCAGACGATTATGACCGATGCGCCGGTCGATAATCACGGCGAGGGCGCGTTCATTTCGCCGACCGATATCTTTACGGCATCCTACGCCAGTTGTATTTTTACGATTATGGGGATGGCTGCCGAGGCGCACGGTTTCTCTATCGACGGCATGAGCGCCGAGACGACCAAAGTGATGGCCGACCATCCGCGCCGTGTGGCGAAAATCAGTATCGTCATCTCCATGCCGCCCCATAACTATTCCGACCGCGAACGACGCATCATCGAGGCCGTACCTAATAACTGCCCTGTCGGGCATAGCCTGCATCCGGATATTGAAAAAGAGATCAGGTTTGAATGGTAATGCGTGATGCGTAGAATAGCTTTCATTACCGGCGCTACGTCGGGCATTGGCGAGGCCGTCGCACAGCGGCTGGCTGCCGATCATTTCGATTTAATTATTACCGGTCGTCGTGGCGACCGCCTGAACGCGCTGGCGGAGAAACTGACGGCCGACTGCGGCGTAGCCATCCTGCCGTTATGCTTCGACGTGCGCGACTCACAGCAGGTCGAAGCGTATGTCGACGGCTTGCCCGAGCGCTGGCAAGCTGTCGATGTGCTGGTGAACAATGCCGGATTGGCCGTCGAGCTTAAACCCGTGCACGACGGTCTGCTCGACGATTGGGAACGGATGATCGATACGAACCTCAAAGGGCTGCTTTATGTAACGCGCCGCGTGGCGCCTTACATGATTACCCGCCGGAGGGGACACATTATTAATATCGGTTCGATTGCCGGCCGCGAGGTGTATGCCGGCGGGAATGTCTATTGCGCTACGAAGTACGCTGTCGACGCTCTCACGAAAGGTCTGCGGATGGAACTGCTGCCTTATGGTATCCGGGTGTCGCAGGTTGCGCCGGGGGCGGTGGCGACAAGTTTTTCGCTCGTGCGATTCAAGGGTGATCGTCGCCGCGCCGATAATGTATACGAAGGCTATGAGCCGTTGTGCGCCGCCGATATTGCCGACGTCGTCGCTTACATGGTTGGTTGTCCGCCGCACGTCAATATTGCCGATGTGCTGGTGTTGCCGGCGGCTCAGGCGTCGGCGTCGCTGTTTGAGAAGGAGCGGGACGGATGAGGTTTTACAGCGCGTAGCATGTGTCGTTTTCCTGCTGCGCCGGGCAGTCGCCGGAGTTCAAATCCGGCCTGTCGCAGGGCTGTTTTGACAGCGCCTTTGGCGGAATATGTAACCAGCGCCCCGCCGTCGGAGAGGCTGTCGTAGAGTTTGCGGAAGATGGTCATTGTCCACAGTTCGGGATGGACGTCGGGGGCGAAAGCGTCGAAGTAAATTCCGTCGAATAAGCCGTCCGGTTCGTACGCGCGCAGGTCGGCGCGATGTTTACAGAGCGAAAAATGCGGCGACAGCTGTTGCCTCCGCTCCCACGCGAGATTGTGCAGGCACATATACCGACGGCTGTCGGGCAGGTGTAATGCTTCGGCATAATTCAATGATGCGACTATTTCCGGCGGCAGCGGGTACTTTTCAATGGCTTCGTAGTATATGTCCGTACCGCTGTGTTCTGCTTCGAGCATTGTGAGCAACGCATTCAACCCCGTCCCGAAACCGACTTCGAGTATTCGCCGCGACGTGCGTGGCGTGTCTTTACAGATGTAGCGAAATCCTGCCGCGATGAATACATGCCGCGATTCCTGTACCGCCCCGTTTACCGAATGGTAGTGTTCGTTCAGCGCCGGCAGGTAGAGGGTGTGCGAGCCGTCGGCGGTAGAGACTATCCGGCAGTCGACAGCGGACGTCGGTTGATCATTCAAAAAGGAGTTACACATTCTTCATTCCGGCTAATTCCCCTATCAGCGTGGCCGACGTGCATGATGTTATTTTCACGGCAACATAATCTCCCGCTTTAAATTCGGCTTTGGGGAATACGACGACTTTGCTATGCGACGTCCGTCCAAAGAGGAAGGCGTCCGAGCGTTTGGAGTTTCCTTCAGCTAATACGGTAAATGTTTTGCCGACGTCGCGGCGGTTGCTCGCCAGCGACAGTTGATTTTGCAGGGCGATGATTTCATTGAGGCGGCGAGTTTTTACATCTGCCGACACATCGTCGGGATAATGGCGGGCAGCTTTGGTGTCGGGGCGTTCGGAATAGCGGAACATAAAGGCGGCATCGTAGGCTGCTTCGCGCATCAGCGAGAGGGTTTGGGCGTGGTCATCGTCGGTTTCACCACAGAAACCGGCGATGAGGTCGGTCGTAACGGCGCATTCGGGGATGATTTCGCGGATTTTGGCGATGCGTTCCATATAGTGTTCCCGAGAGTAGCCACGGCGCATTTTCTCCAACATCCGGTTGCTGCCCGACTGTACGGGCAGATGGATATGATTGCAGATATTCGGGTACATCGCGATGGTGTAGAGCACGTCGTTGTGCATATCCTTCGGGTGCGATGTGGAGAAGCGTACGCGCAGCGACGGGTCCTCGAGGGCGACTCGCTCGAGCAGCCGTGCAAATGTAACCGTTTGGCTTTCGGCCGCACCGGGTTCACAGTAGGAATTTACGTTTTGTCCTAAGAGCGTTACTTCGCGATAGCCGTTTTCGAGCAGCATGCGCACCTCCCGAAGGATGGTTTGGGACGGGCGGCTGCGTTCGGCGCCACGAGTGTATGGCACTACGCAATAAGCGCACGCGTTGTTGCATCCGCGCATGATCGATACGAAAGCCGTCACACCGTTCTTGTCCATTCGCACCGGTGAAATGTCGGCGTATGTTTCCTCGCGCGACAGGAGGGTGTTGACGCCCCGTTGTCCGCTTCCAGCCGCGCTCACTAATTGCGGCAGGGCGCGGTAGGCATCGGGGCCGGCGACGAGGTCGACCGTGCCGTTTTCGAGCAGTTGTTCTTTCAGCCGTTCGGCCATGCAACCCAGCACGCCTACAATCAATCCGGGCGTACGCTGTTTCTGCTGTCGGAAGAGGTCGAGCCGCCCCCATACGCGTTGTTCGGCGTTGTCGCGCACCGAGCAGGTGTTAGCAAAGATAATATCGGCTTCCGCCATCTGGTCGGTCATCGTAAAGCCCGCCTGCTGCATGATGGCTGCCACCACTTCGCTGTCGTTGACGTTCATTTGGCAACCGTAGGTTTCGATATAAAGACGCTGTCCGCGGCCATCGACCGCAGGAGCGTTAAAGCGCGCATAGTTGGTTTCTTTTTCCATCAATGTGTAAATAATAATGTCCCGATTCTAATCATCGTACTGCCTTCCTCGACGGCTATCGTATAGTCGCCGGACATACCCATTGAGCGTTCGCAAAAGGCGGGATTGTCGGAGAATGTCGTTTGTTTCACTTCCGTGAACAGCCGACGCAGCATCCGGAACTCCGCCCGGATTTGCGACATGTTGTCCGTAAACGTCGCCATGCCCATCAATCCGGCAATTTGCAGATGGGGCAAAGTCGTAAAAAAGCCTTCGGCGGATAGCCTGCGCAATGCGTCGGGCATGAAACCGAATTTCGCCGCTTCCTGCGCAATGTGCACCTGCAATAGACAGCGCTGTATGTGCCGTCGGCGTCCGGCTTCGTCGTTCAGCGCACGCAAAAGCTTAGGGCTATCGCCCGAATGAATCGTATGCGCCAGCCCCGTTACGAGTTTGACTTTATTAGTTTGCAAATGGCCGATGAAATGCCATTCGATGTCGGCGGGCAACTGCGCTGCTTTTTCGCACAGCGCCTGCGGACGGCTTTCGCCGAATCGCCGCTGTCCTGCCTCGTATGCTTCGCGGATCGCTGCGACCGACTGAGTCTTCGATACGGCAATCAGCGTCACATTCGCCGGCGCCAGAGTCCGCTTGATTTGCTGCAACTGTTCTCCGATAGCCATGATACGTACGTGTTATTCTACATCTTCCGGCTCGGTCTCTTCGATAATCACCCGCTCACGGTCGCGTTGCGCCGGCAGGTAGTTGACCGGACAAGCAATGACGAAAGCTGACGGGTAGACGGCTTTGATCGACATCAGAAAGCGCATCGCCTCCGAACGTGTCCGAAAATCGCCGACGGCCACGCGGAAATATAAATCCTCGAAGCTATGGTATACCGCCACCTCCGGATGTTCCGCCGCAAAAGACATGGCGATAGTGAACGACCGCTGCCGCGCATGCTGTTCGTTACCGAAAAACAGACGGACGCGATAGCCCTTTGCCTTCCTGTATCTATTCCGCTCGATGCCGGCGCGCACGGTCTCCTCAATCGACCGCTCCTGGATGATCCTAACCGTCCGGTCGGCTTGCAACGTCGTGAAAATCGACGTATCATTCGCCTGTGCGAATGTAGCAGACGCGCCGGCGAAGCACAATAATAATAGTATAATATATTTCATCTCTTATTACTTAATCTGAATATTGAACGGCTTATTGCCGCAAGCGGCGCTTATACCGGTCGACGAAGGGCCTTCTCACTCGCCGCCGCCCGCCAACTGCTTCAACGTCCGGTTTTGCACCCACAACGTCCGGTTCCAGACGCCCGCTTTGACATGCAGGTGGCCATTGAGAATAAACTTTTCCAACTGCTCTTCCATCTCATCTGCGTTTATTTTTCCGATGCCGAGGACAGCCAGCCAGTCGGTAATCTGCAACTCAAGCGGGACAGACAGGAAGTCCGACGACTTGGCCGGCGCCAGCACCTCCTCCCGCAAGCGCAGGTGGGCAAACACCGCGCCGTCGACCGACACATCGAAGTCCGCCGCGCGAAGGCGAATAACCTGTTTTGTCGGGTTCGTTATTTTCAGCGACGCGCTGATATAGATTTTTGACAAGCTGGCCACATGCAAACTATCAACCCTGAAATCGTCGAACCGAACCTTGCTGAAATCCGTCGTACAGGCGCCCGCAGCAACCATCATCAACAGGAAAAAACCGATGCGAATTATTATTTTCATATTCTCATTCTTTTTATCAGGAAACAAAAGTACGAAAATAATTTCTAACGACGCGAAGCCTACCTGCGGAAATGCAGGGGGTAGATTCAAGTACCCAATGCAACCGGATTATTCACTGCGGAGGAAAATATCTTCCACGCGAATCAAAGGGAAGTAATTTTCTTCGTCTGCGGTTCATTTTATATTGAACTTACCCCTCCTTTTTTAAAACTACTTTTTGGTTGATCTTTAAAAAAATTACCCCGTTGCCGGCGGTTCAAAAAAGGCCTCCGGTTTTTGATTAGTAATTTCATAGCAATGAACAATACCTACCCGCTCATGCGAGTACGCCACATGCTTTTAGCAATTGCTAAAACCTCCCTGCTGACTTGCGGCATGCTTTTAGCAATTGCTAAAACCTCCCTGCTAACTTGCAGCATGCTTTTAGCAATTGCTAAAACCTCCCTGCTAACTTGCAGCATGCTTTTAGCAATTGCTAAAACCTCCCTGCTGACTTGCAGCATGCTTTTAGCAATTGCTAAAACCTCCCTGCTAACTTGCAGCATGCTTTTAGCAATTGCTAAAACCATAAAACGGAAAAGATGGCAGGCTCCAACTCTTATTAAAAGCACAAATACGACAAAATGGCAGGTTTTAGTTCCGACTACCTGTTAAAAAATAAAGGCAAAATAAATTTTAAAAAATATAACTACTCAGGCGCTTCAAAAAAAAAGTCAAAAAAAAATGTTCGAAAAGAAAAAAAATACTTACCTTTGCATCGTGGAAGAAATGATACCCATACGGCGTTCGGAATATGAACAATTAATATCGCAACAGAAAGAATTGATCGAATTAATTCGAGAGTTGTGGGCAGAGATAGCATTGTTAAAAAACGGGCGCCACAGTAAAACAAGTTCCACAGCGCCGTCCCATGATATAAATCGAAGTAATACACATAATCTACGTAAAAAGTAAATACTATGAGCAATTTTAAATTTTTTTCCCTCCGTGTAGGGAACTTGAAACTCGACAACCTGTCGGGTCTTTGTACCGAAACCATTGACATCGCTACGCCGATAGTCCCCGGCTTGGGCTTTCCGCTGCTCGACGCCAAGTTGAATGCCTTAACGACGGACACCGCCACCCTCCGTTCGCTGATGAACCGCTGGC
>JAIRKX010000021.1 GCA_031259805.1 Prevotellaceae bacterium
AATAGGTTTACTGATGCATCACCGTCCAGACGAACCATGCTTCCGGCGGCCACGATACGCCTCCTGCGCTCCCGGCTTCTCCGTTCGCTGTATGAGAGATTTATAATTTATAAAAATGAAGCATTATTCATGGCAGTCGCCCGCGCAAGCGGGCGACTGTTTTTTTGGGGGGGATTTGACAATTGTTAATTGTTAATTCATTGTTCCCCTACGGGGAAGGCAGGCGGGGGGGTGTCGGTTTTCTATTGATATGGGTGTCCTGCGGACATTGTCAGCTAACAATTAACAATTAATGGGGGCTTTACGCTTCATCCGTATCCACCAGTTTATTGACAATGGCGTAAATGGCGGATGCAGGCGGCGTGTAGCCACCCGCAGCATCCGTGAGCCCCCTTTCCCTGTAAAAACACTTTTTTCATTTCATGCGCTTGGAAAACTCGTGTTTTTCATGTAATTTTGCGTGCAAAATAATTAATCACAACATTAACCACGGGTAAGAACGATGATCGTCTTGCTCCCCACACAAAAGAATATGACTAAACCCAGCATCCCCAAAGGCACACGCGATTTTCTGCCGACCGAAACGGCGCGGCGTAATTATATTTTCGATACCATCCGCAATGTCTACAGGAAATACGGTTATATGCCTATCGAAACGCCTGCTATGGAAAATCTTTCAACCCTGCTTGGCAAGTATGGCGACGAGGGCGATAAATTGTTGTTCAAAATCCTGAATTCGGGCGATGCCTTTGCCGGCATTTCGGCCGACGATTTGGCCCACAGCAATGCCATAGCCATGAAAACCTGTGAAAAAGGATTGCGGTACGATTTGACCGTGCCGTTTGCCCGTTTTGTAGTACAACATCAAAATGAGTTGACGTTTCCCTTCAAACGCTATCAGATTCAGCAGGTATGGCGTGCCGACCGTCCGCAAAAAGGGCGTTACCGCGAATTTTACCAATGCGATGCCGACGTGATAGGAAGCGCGTCGTTGCTCAACGAAGTGGAATTGGTACAGATTATCGACGATGTGTTTTCGCAACTGGGGATTCCGGTAACGATCAAAATAAACAATCGTAAAGCGTTGGGCGGCATTGCCGAAATCATAGGCGAAGCCGACAAACTAACCGACATCACTGTGGCCATTGATAAAATGGATAAAATCGGGCAGGCGGATGTCGAAGCGGAATTGGCTGCAAAAGGCGTAACAGCGCAGGCGATTGGGCGGTTAAGGCCGATTTTGCAACTATCCGGCAGCAATCGGGACAAGCTGGCCGCATTGCAGCAGATGCTTGCACCGTCGGCTACCGGACTGGCAGGAGTCGCCGAATTGCAAATGATTATGGATTATCTGCAGGCGTTGTCCATTGCGCAAACTGTTGAGATTGACTTGTCGCTTGCCCGCGGGCTGAACTATTATACCGGCACTATTTTCGAGGTCAAGGCCCGTGAAGTGGCTATCGGCAGCATCTGCGGCGGCGGTCGCTACGATGATTTGACCGGCATCTTTGGGTTGAAAAACATGTCGGGCGTAGGCATTTCGTTTGGCGCCGACCGGATTTACGATGTACTGCTACAACTCAACCTGTTTCCTTCCGCCACGTCCGAAAGCGCCCGCGTGCTGTTTTTCAATCTCGGCGAGGCAGGCGAACAGCAAGCCCTGCAATATGTGCAACAACTGCGTCGGCAGGGCGTCATTACCGAAATGTATCCCGATAGCCACAAACTGAAAAAACAATTTGAATACGCCGACCGGCGCGGCATTCCGTTTGCTGCCATTATCGGCGAAGAGGAAGTGAAAAACGGCGTCATAACGCTCAAAAACCTGATCAGCGGCGAGCAACAAAACGTGTCGTTCGAGCGCTTAGTGGATACAATATCAGGGACGAAGTAGCGCCGTTGTCTTGGCCACAATAAATAAAAATCACAAATTAACATTCCGTTTGTCCACAGAGGGGCTTGCCGCTACCACACATGAAAACAATGGATTATTGTTCAAATTTCAGCTAAAAAAACGACTGCTATTAAGGTATCAATATTAAATTCTCTTTGAAAGTAGCCCATACCGTTTAACTTTTAAGTATTTTTGTAGTCGTAAACTTTTTTTAATTAAAAATTATGATAGTAAATTTTCTACGATTTCTTGAAAATAATGGGCTTACTAAGGAGACGATTAAATCGTATGTTTGGACGGTTAACCATTTCACTGCGCATTATGAAACGTTTGACAAGGAAAACCTTTTAGCATATAAGATATACTTGATGGAGCACTTCAGACCGCGCACCGTTAATTTGCGGCTGCATGGGTTGAACAAGTATCTCGAATTTATCAAAAAGGATAAACTGAAGGTGCGATGTATAAAAGTCCAGCCTAAAAATTTCATCGAAAATGTAGTGAGCAATGCCGATTACCGGTTTCTGAAAGCCCGATTGAAAAATGATGGCCAGATGGAATGGTATTTCGTGATCTGGTTTTTGGCCGCTACAGGAGCGCGTATCAGTGAACTGCTACAAATCAAAGCGGAGCATATTGACATTGGCTATTTGGATCTATACACGAAAGGCGGAAAGATACGTCGGATTTATATTCCGAAAATATTACGTGAAGAAGCCTCCAAATGGTTGGTAAGAAAAGCGATTACTTCAGGGTATATTTTTCTCAATCAAGACGGTGAATTGCTTAGTGCAAGAGGCGTTGCTCAACGGCTCAAGTTTTTTGCAAAACGATACGATTTGAACGAAAAGGTGATTTACCCGCATTCGTTTCGCCACCGGTTTGCCAAAAACTTTTTGGAGAAATACAACGACGTAACCCTTTTGGCCGATCTAATGGGACACGAAAGCATTGAAACAACACGGATTTATCTACGTAAAACATCCTTAGAACAACAACGGATCGTCGATACGGTGGTAACGTGGTAGCGTGCCTGCGGGAATGTAAACAGGGATTGCATCCCCCTGTTTTCCTGTTCCCAATGTGCCCAATACCCTCCGCAGAAACGCGCTGCGCTTTACGTTTCACGCCGCAGGCATGCTTCTCGCAATATTATTTCTCCGATATGAATAATTTTTCTAATTTTGCAACCTAAACTTGTTTACAATGGGCCATACAATGTCGATAGAAAACTGCAACATATTTTCGCTGGAAGAAAACGAACAACTGATACCCGGAGGCGTTACCAACTTTTTATTATCGGACTCCAACGGGCTACCAGTACTCCCGCCGGAACACTATTCTGTGAAACCAAACCTGCCGTTCTTTTTCAACGGCCTGCTGATGGGCATCTGCGTGAAAGGCGAAGCCTCGGTCAGTATCAACTTTAAACAATACACGCTAAAGGCCAACTCCACACTGATTGTACAGCCATCGCTGGTATGCCGGATCGAGAAGCAAACGGACGACTTTGCGTTCGAAGGCTTTTTCTTTTCGTTCAATTTCTTCGTAGGTCTGGTGCTGCCTGCCGATTTCAAAGCCCTCTTGCAGATTGGCCGGCACCCATGCATGGAGATAGGAGAGGCCGACATGACCGTCTTGCGGGGCTACTACCACAACCTCGTCGAACGCTATCGGCAGACGCAACTGGCGTACCGCGTACAAATCATGCGGGGGATTCTTTACGCCATGCTCCTCTACATCGTATCGCTCTACAAAGACAATGAAATCGTCCGCTATTCGGGCACACAGACGCGGCAGGAAGAAATAACCGCCAAATTTATGACCCTGCTGAACGACCATTACAAAACCAATCGGACGGTGGCGTTCTACGCCAATAAATTATGCATCAGCAGTAAATATCTATCGCAAGTCATCAAAATAACGACCGGACGACCGGTGTTGCAATGGATCACCGACCGGGTGATTAGTCAGGCCAAACTGCTACTCCGAACCACCAGCATGTCGGCCTTTCAGGTGGCCGACGAACTGAATTTCCCCAACCCGTCATTCTTCGGGCAATTCTTTAAGAAACACACCGGCACGACGCCATACAAATTCCGCCGCTCCTGATGCCCGTTTTGTATTCGGCCCAACGTCTATGTGGCGCCACCATCCTCGCGATGCTGGTATTAACCGTCGCAGCGCAGGCGGCGCCATTCGACTGCCCGCCGGACAAACCGCAGATTTCCGGCATGGTCAACGACGTAACAAACGGCAAACCGCTGGAATATGTATCGGTCGTACTCCTCAACAACCGGCGCATGACGGTTACCGCAACCGTAACCGACGAAAAAGGACGCTTTACCCTGACCGACATTCCCGAAGGAACATATATCCTGAAAGCATCGTTTGTAGGCTATACCGAACGGAATATCGAAGTAGCCGTAGACGGGTCGATCGGCGATATCCGGCTATCGCCCATAACCCTTGCCACCGAAAGTAAACGGCTGAACGAAGTAGTCGTCGCCGTCGAAAAAAGCATGATCGAACATCATATTGACAAGATCGTAATCAACGTCGCCGACTATATCGGGAGCGAAGGCGGTAACGTGGTCGACATCCTGCGCAAAATCGCCGGCATTACGGTCGACAACGACGGCAATGTATCACTCAACGGCCAGCCGGCGGCCATTTACATCGACGGACGACCGTCGAACCTCTCGAAGATGGACTTGCTGAACATGCTCTATTTTATCGAAGCATCGGAAATCGACAAGGTAGAAATCATCCAGAACCCGTCGGCCAAATACGACGCCGCCGGCGGGAACGCCATCATCAACATCATTACGAAGAAAAACACCCTGAACGGCTGGAGCGGATCGGTACAAGCCGGCGGCGGCCTGTACCCCGACGTCCGCGACCTCCTCAACGGCAACGGCGGCCTGACCATCAACTATCGCAACAAATGGCTCAACACATCCGTGAATGCCGGATTACGTAACGACCGCCGGTTTAGCCGCTACGAAGCCGACATGGAATTTGGCGACATCCGCCAGCATCAGTACCGCTACGGCGAAACGAAAAACACCGGACAGTCGGCGAAGATGACGACGAACTTTTTCATCGACTCCAAAAACATCGTCGGATTCATCCTCTCCGGCGGATGGAATCGCACGGAAGAAGGAACGGACGAAGAGCATTCCTTTACGGAAAACTACACCGCCGGACGCCTGACCGAACGTTCCACCGGCGTCGACCATACGGATAACCACCTGACAAATTATTCGGCGAATGCCAACTACCAGCATATCTTTAAAGAAAACGCGCACGACCTGCTCGTCAACATCGACGTGATGCAATACCGGACGCAGCCGTGGAGCCGCCATGAAAACCGCTTCTACAATGCCGCGGGCGACAGCATGGCCCTTCCCCGTATTTGGCAAAATACAGCGTGGCAACACGTCGACGTATCGTCGGCGAAGGTCGACTACATCCGCCCGTTAGGACGCAAAGCCACGCTCGAAGCCGGTGGCAAGCTGTCGCAAACGACCACCGACAACAGCCTGCTGTATGAACATTGGAACCAATCAGCATGGCAACAAGACGAAGCGCAGAGCAACGACTTCCGCTATCGCGAACGCATCGGAGCAATATATGCGTCGGTAGGTGCGACGCTCTCGAAAAAATGGCAGGCGAAGGCCGGCCTGCGATGGGAAAACACATGGAGTAGCGGCGACTGGCGCCTCGTCAACGGCGGCGATACAACCACCGGCCAGCGCTACAACAACCTGTTTCCGACAGCCTACATCGGCTATACACATTCGATGGAACAATCGCTGTCGCTATCGTATGCCATGCGCATCCGGCGCCCCGACTACGGCTCGCTCAACCCGTTCCGTCGTTACGCCAACTACTACACCTATTCCGAAGGCAATCCGCGCCTGCGACCGCAATATTCGCATACGCTGAATGTCGGCTACCGCTACGAAAAATTCAACGCCAACCTTTACCTGCAACGCGCCACGCAAGTAATCTCCGAAGAAACAACCGTCGACACCACATCGCAGGCCGGCTATCCGGTAACCGCCCACACCTATGGCAACTTCGGACAAACGACCTTCGCCGGACTGACCACCTCGTGGTCGAACCTGTTTCCGACCGTCTGGTGGTCGTTCAACCTCTACGTAAGCGGCCTGTACGTCGCCTCCTCGTCCGCCGACGCCTACCGCAACAACGGCTGGTTCGGCAACCTCTACATGGAAAACACCTTCTACATCGGCAAAACATGGCGCGCCGAACTCACCGGCAACGCCCAAAGCCTCATGCCCTACGCCTACTATCGGATAGCAGGCAGCTACTCCCTGTCCGCCGGCCTGCGCAAAACCCTCTGGAATCACAAAGCCTCCCTCTCCCTCTATATCGACGACCTCTTCGACAGCCAACGCTCCCACGTCCTGACCAACCGCAACGGCCAACGCATCGAAATACACAACACATGGAGCAGCCGCCAAATCCGCCTCTCGTTCAGCTACCGCTTCCGACAAGCCCTCAAACCCCGCGAACGCATCGGCGATACCGAAGAACAGAATAGAATGAGAAATTAACGCGAGAGGACGTTCAACTCATCACAGCAACGGAAATAACCCCCCCAAAAAACAATTGACTATTTAAAAATGTAGGAGGTAGGATGTATGATGTATGATGCCCAAAAAACAATTGACTATTTAAAAAAAGATGCTTACATTTGCATTTCAAACATCGAAAAGGAATGAATACATCGAAACATCCGGCTATGCCTGCTTCGCCTCCCTCGAACGCCGAAGCGATGCCGTATTTTTTGATATCTAATTCTACCCCCCCCAACTCACTGACGACAAGTTAATTGCAGCGGCATTATCTCCGCAGGCCTTACAGGACAAGGCATACCACGAAGTAATATATACACATCCGGCAGCTCCTTCTACGCCGACTTCGTACATTTATACATACAACATATCATTTTCTCCCTTGCCAGAGGATAGTTCTCCCTTGCTTGGGGATAGCTCTCCCTTGCCAGGGGATAGCTCTCCCTCGCCAGGGGATAGCTCTCCCTTGCCAGGGGATAGCTCTCCCTCGCCAGGGGATAGCTCTCCCTCGCCAGGGGATAGCTCTCCCTCGCCAGGGGATAGCTCTCCCACGCCAAGGGATAGCTCTCCCACGCCAAGGGATAGCTCTCCCTCGCCAGGGGATAGCTCTCCCTCGCCAGGGGATAGCTCTCCCAAACACGCAGAGAACCAATAGTTAAGGACTAAGAGTTAAGACAAAGATGTCCGTAGAACATTCATATCAATAGAAAAAATGACCTGCAACTATCCACAATCATTCCACCCCCGCCGGAGACCAGTCCACCCCCGCCCTGTCGGGCACCCCCGCCAGCGGGGGACAGCTACGCAGGTTGCGCTGTGCAAAGGATTCCGCCGCACGGCTGTCCCCCGCTGGCGGGGTGCCCGACAGGGCGGGGGTGGACTTAACTAAGAACTAAGAGTTAAGAACTAAGAATAATTAACAACTAACAATTAACCATTAACAATTAACAAACCATACAATGAAAAAACATTCTCTTACCGCCCTGCTCCTGCTTGCCCTTATGGGATTCGGGAGTCTCTGTTATGCGCAGAGCGTGGTACGCATTACGCAGCTTGGCGCCGATTACGCCGCCGCGCCGCCCACCGTTACGTTCCGCGTCTATTGGGATGAGGCGCCACAGGCGCCCCGCCATTTAGACAGCGTGTGGCTGTTCATCGACTACCAGCCTATCCATTCCGACGGCTCGTTGGGCGCATGGACGCCGGCGACGCTGACCAATCCTGCAGCCACCGCGCCGGGGACGGTATCTACCGCATCACTCAACGGGCGGGGCTTTTATCTGAAGGGCACGACGCCGACGTTTAGCTCGATCGTTACGGTTGCGCTCGACGGCCTGAGCGCCGGCGACCGCTTCAACTGGTGCGCCTACGCTTCCGACTATCCGCCCAACACTACGGAAGGCGCAGGATACTATGAGTTGCACGGCACGCCGCCGTTTGTGATTAACGGCGCGATTACCGAACCGACGCGGCAATACGTCGGCTGTATTACCTCGCTGACCGACCGCACCGGTTGCCCGGGACTGGTTCCCGTGTCGCCGGCCATTTCTTCCTTCACTGCTTCGCCGGATACCATTTGCAACGGCGACACCGTTACGCTTACCGTCGTTGCTTCCGATGCCACAGAATACAGTTTCGACGACGGCAATTCGTGGGACGCCCACAACGCCGCCACATTTACGCCCTCAGTCAGTGCCGGCTATATCGTGAGGGCGCGCAATGCTGCCCTCTGCGAGGTAAAGGCCACTGTGCCGGTAACGGTTTATCCACGGCCCGTACCGGCCTTCGTCAATCCGCCTTCGACCGCCTGCGCCGGCAGCACGGTTACGCTTACCGCCTCGGGCGGTGGCTCCTACTGCTTTACCCATGTCTGCTCCGCCTGCATACACAACCCTTACGCCAGCGGCAACGACGACCCGACCGAATACGACTGTATCTTGGAAAGCGC
>JAIRKX010000057.1 GCA_031259805.1 Prevotellaceae bacterium
CAATGAACAATGAACAACGAACAATATAAAGACGCGTAGCGTGCCGGCAGGCACGGTATGTCGGTAGAAAACGGATGCCGGCGCCACCCCGCCGTGCCGGCTCACATAGCGTGCCTCCGGCACGCGGAGGGCTACTGTGTTCGCCGTCCTTTCTACCGACATCATGCCCCTCCGGGGCAGCGCGTCATTGCGAGGACGAAGTCCGAAGCAATCCAGCACATTTGCCCTTTTTGGATTGCTTCGGACTTCGTCCTCGCGATGACGCAACACCATTAACAATTAACCACTAATTTTCAACTTTCAACTTTCAACTTTCAACTTTCCACTAAAAGCTCCCTTCCTCCCTTTCATTCGTGTTTTTTTCGTATTTTTGTACACAATAAATAAAAAAGAATAAACAATGAAGGAATTTGTCGACATACAGGAGCGTTACCGCGAGGCGGGATTGGATACGCGCGAGGTGAAGCATGCGCAGGTAGTACGGCGGGTAACATCGTTGCCGCCGATGTTCTCGGTGGCGCCGGCAGGACAGTCGGTCGAAGGACGGACGATTTACGAAGTGCGGACGGGGAATGGCGCGACGCGCGTGTTGCTCTGGTCGCAAATGCACGGTAACGAAAGTACCGCCACCCGCACATTATTCGACGTCTTTAATTTCCTGTCGGCGTCGGATGAGTACGACAGCTGGCGAGCTAAAATCGTGTCGCAACTCTCGCTGTGCTTCATCCCGATGCTCAATCCCGACGGGGCGGAACGAAACCGGCGCGAAAATGCGTGCGGTATTGACATCAATCGCGACGCGCTACGGTGTACGACGCCCGAAGGCCGTATCCTGCGGGAGCAAGTACAGACGTTTAGTCCCCATTTTTCGTTTAACCTGCACGACCAGGAGAGCTACTATTCGGCAGGCGTGTCGCGGACGCCGGCGACCATCGCCTTTCTTGCGCCGCCGGTCGACCTGCTGGAATCGATCCCCGATAACCGCCGCCGCGCAATGCAATTAATCGTATGGCTGAATAATCATCTGCAGAAGATTATTCCGCACGGTGTGGCCAAATGGAGCGATACCTGCGAACCGCGCGCGTTCGGCGAATGGGTGCAGGCGCAAAACAGCGCCACGATTTTAATCGAATCGGGCGAATATTACAATGACCCGCAACGGGAATTTGTGCGAAAGGTGCATTTCGGGATACTGCTGGAAGCGCTATCGGCCATCGCGTCGTTCGATTACGTCTGCGAACCGGTGTCGCCCTATTTTGCCATCCCGTGGAATCGCGAGAACGGTATGTTCGATACACTGCTGCGACAACAGTCCTTCACGGTCAACGGTACGACGTATGTTTCCGACATTGGCATTCGCGAAGGCGTACAATTTGTCGGTGATTTTGAAAACTGCGGCAGCCTCGAGAAAGATGAAACGGATGAAAATAGATGAGGGGATAAAACAGCATATAACCGATCGAGTAAAGACCTTGCCTCATGCGCCCGGCGTCTATCGTTTTCTCGATGCTGCCGGCACGGTAATTTACGTAGGTAAAGCCAAAGATTTGCACCGGCGGGTGGCGCAATATTTCACATCGCGAAGTACGGAAAATAAAAAAACACGGATGCTGGTACGTAAAATTGCCGACATCCGGCATACCGTCGTGCCGACGGAAACCGATGCGCTGCTGCTGGAAAATAGCCTGATCAAAGAACTGCAGCCGCGCTACAACGTGCTGCTTAAAGACGACAAAACCTATCCGTGGGTTTGTATCAAAAACGAAGATTTCCCGCGTATCATCGTTACCCGTCGGGTAGTGAAAGACGGGTCGCGCTACTATGGCCCTTATCCCGGGGGCGGGACGCTGAAGGTGCTGCTCGATTTGATCCGCCAGCTATACCCGTTGCGTTCATGCAGCCTGTCGCTGTCGGCGGACGCCATCGCCCAAAAAAAGTATGTGCCTTGCCTCAACTACCATATTCACCGTTGCAAAGCGCCGTGCATCGGGGAGCAGACGAAGGAGGAATACAACGACAATATGGAAGCCATCCGGTCGATCATCAAAGGTCGGCTGTCCGACGTGCGACGCATGCTCCAGCAACAGATGTCAGCCGCCGCCGGGGCCTGTAAGTTTGAAGAAGCGCAGAAAATCAAAGAACGGCTGGCAAAGCTGGAACACTACCAAGTGAAATCGGTTATTGTCAACCCGCTGATGCCCGACGTCGATGTGTTTTCGATTATGGTGGATGGGGACGTGGCATACGGCAACTTCCTGCGGGTCGTGCAGGGCGCTGTAACGCAAGCGCACACCGTCGAAATGACCATGGGCATCGAAGAAGAACGCGAGGCGCTGTTGAGTTACTTCATCGCCGAGATGGTCGGCCTCATAGGGCGCCTAAACCGACAGGCGCTCGTGCCATTCCTCCCCGACCATACGCTGGACGGCACGGAATACGTCATCCCCAAACGCGGCGACAAGTTGAAACTACTCGCCTTGAGCGAACGCAACTGCCGCCTGTTCCGCCTCGACAGACTGAAACAACTCGAAAATATACACCCCGACCGGCACGCCGACCGCATCCTCTCGGCCGTGCAACGCGACCTGAACATGACCACGCTGCCGGCGCACATCGAATGCTTTGACAACTCCAACATTCAGGGCGCGTTCCCCGTATCGTCGTGCGTCGTATTCCGGCAGGCGCGCCCGAGCAAGCGCGATTATCGCCTCTTCAACGTCAAAACGGTCGAAGGCCCCGACGATTTTGCCACCATGCGCGAAGTCGTTACCCGTCGCTACAAACGGATGCTGGAAGAACAGGAGCCGCTGCCGCAACTCATCGTCATCGACGGCGGCAAAGGACAGCTGCACGCGGCTTACGAAGCCCTGCAGTCATTAGGATTGGAACAAAAAATAACGACGGTCGGACTGGCCAAACGATTAGAAGAAATCTACTTTGTCGGCGACAGCATACCATTATTTTTAGATAAAAACTCCGCGACGCTGCGGCTACTGATGCAACTGCGCGACGAAGCACACCGTTTCGGCGTCACCCACCACCGCAACCGTCGTTCGAAATCGCTCACCACAACCCAACTGACCACCATCGACGGCGTCGGAAAAAGAACCGCCGAGAAACTGTTAATAGCCTTCAAAAGCATCGACCGCATCAAAAAAGCCTCGACCGACGAACTGAAACAAATTACCGGAACGAAAACCGCCGAGGCCATTAAAAAATATTTCTCGTAGAGCAGCCCAAAAATCGGTTTCAAGGCGCTTATAATTTTTTTTTCCTTGTTTCCGGTCGGAAACAGGGAATTTACAATTGTTTTTTCCTTGTTTCCGAATCTCGCCGCCCCGCGTCATTGCAAGGAGCTCCGCGACGAAGCAATCCGGAAAGGGTAAATGTGCTGGATTGCTTCGCTTCGCTCGCAATGACGCGCTTCGGGCTACGCCCTCGCAATGACGCAACACAATTAACCATTAACCATTAACCATTAACCATTAACCATTAATAAGGGCGCCTCCCCCCACCCCTTGCTCCAACCACGAAAAAACACTACCTTTGAAAACAATTTGTAAATAAAACAGCTATTTTTATACCCAATGAATAATTATACATCTTCTTCGTTTATAAAGCGACACAATGGCCCGCGCGAGGCCGACATCCCGCAGATGCTGGCGACTATCGGGGCGGCGTCGCTGGACGAATTAATAAACCAAACCATACCGGCAGACATCCGTCTACAGGAACCGCTGACATTAGATGCGCCCGTAAGCGAGCACGAATACCTGAAACAAATCAAAGCGATTGCCCAACGAAATAAACCCTTCCGATCGTTTATCGGGATGGGTTATTACGGCACGGCCATGCTGCCGGTCGTATGGCGCAACATATTTGAAAACCCTTCGTGGTACACGTCCTACACGCCCTATCAGGCCGAAATATCGCAAGGACGGCTCGAGGCGCTGCTCAATTTCCAGACGATGATTACCGGACTCACCGGTTTTGCGGTCGCCAATTGCTCGTTGCTCGACGAGGCGACGGCGGCGGCCGAAGCGATGAAAATGATGTTCGACCTGCGCCCGCGCGAAGCGGTGAAAGCAGGGAAAAATAAACTGTTTGTCGACAACGAGGTGTTTCCGCAAACGCGTGATGTCCTGCAAACGCGCGCCCTGTCGCTGGGCGTCGAAGTGGTAACCGGCGCATTCGACCGACGTCCGACCGACGGAACGTTCTTCGGCGCCATCGTTCAATACCCTGCCGCCAACGGCGAAATACGTCCCTATGCCGATTTCTGCCTTACGGCACACAACGAAGGCATGATGATTACCGCCGTGTGCGACATCCTCGCCCTCGCCGTATTAGAAGAACCGGCCGCATGGGGCGCCGACGCCGCGGTAGGAAGCACCCAGCGATTCGGCGTCCCGATGGGCTTCGGCGGACCGGCAGCAGCTTATTTTGCCACAAAAGAGGAATACAAACGTAACCTGCCCGGGCGGATTATCGGCGTGTCGATTGACCGGCTGGGAAACCGCGCCCTGCGAATGGCGCTACAAACACGCGAACAGCACATCAAACGCGAAAAAGCATCATCGAACATCTGTACCGCCTCGGCGCTGATGGCGACTATGGCCGGATTCTTCGCCGTATATCACGGAAGCGAAGGATTAGTCGGTATTGCCGAACACACCCACCGTTGCGCCCTCGCGTTAGCACAGGGACTGAAAGCGGCAGGCTACCGGCTGGCGAGCGAAACATTCTTCGATACGGTAGAAATCACCGGCGTCGATGCGACAGCCATTCGCCGGCAGGCGTTAGAAAAAAACATGAACTTCTTCTATCCCGCAACCGATACCGTGCGCATCAGCTGCGACGAAATCACGACCGACGACGACATTCGAACCATCCTCTCCGTCTTCGGCGCCCAACCCACCCCCGGCGACCTGCCGTCCGGCTACGGCCGCATGGCGCGCACCTCCCCCGTATTACCCGAAAAGATATTCAACGCCTACCATTCCGAAACGGAAATGATGCGCTACATCAAAAAACTCGAACGCCGCGACGTCTCCCTTACACAGTCGATGATCGCGCTCGGCTCGTGTACAATGAAACTGAATGCTGCCGTCGAAGTGCTACCGCTCAGCTGGAGCGAATGGGGCGACGTACATCCCTTTACACCCGCCGACCAGACCGAAGGATACCGGCAGCTGATCCGGGAACTGGAGCGCGATTTGGCCGTGATCACCGGCTTCGACGCCGTATCGTTGCAACCCAACTCCGGCGCCGCCGGCGAATATGCCGGACTGATGGTCATCCGCGCCTATCACGCCTCGCGCAACGAACACCACCGTACCGCAGTGCTGATACCCACCTCGGCGCACGGAACAAACCCCGCCAGCGCAGCGATGGCAGGACTGCAAATCGTCCTCGTCGGATGCGACAACAACGGCAACATCAACGTCGACGACCTGCGCGAAAAAGCCCAACTACACCGCGACCGCCTGCTGGGAATGATGATCACCTACCCCTCGACGCACGGCGTATTCGAAAGCCGCATCCGCGAAATCATCACGATTGTCCACGACAACGGCGGGCAGGTATACATGGATGGCGCCAACATGAACGCACAAGTGGGACTGACAAACCCGGGCGCTATAGGAGCGGACATATGCCATCTGAATTTGCATAAAACATTTGCCATGCCGCACGGCGGAGGAGGCCCCGGCGTAGGACCCGTATGCACAGCCAAACACCTGACCCCATTCCTCCCCTCGCACAACATGACCGACGACCACACCCGACACGGCTATCCGGTAGCCGCCGCCCCATACGGAAGCGCCATGCTGCTACCAATCACCTACGCATATATCAAACTGCTGGGCAGCGACGGACTGCGACGGGCAACAGAAATAGCAATCCTCAACGCCAACTACCTCTCCGCAAAACTCCGCCCGCACTATGCCACGCTCTACACCGGCGAAACCGGACGAGTAGCCCACGAATGCATCATTGACCTGCGACACTTCGGAAAAGACTACGGCGTCGACGCCACCGACATCGCAAAGCGGCTGATGGATTACGGATTTCATGCCCCCACACTCTCGTTTCCCGTCCCCAACACCTTGATGATTGAACCCACCGAAAGCGAATCGCGCGAAGAGTTAGACCGCTTTATCGAAGCAATGATCGCCATTAAAGCCGAATGCGAAGCCCTCAAAAACAACGCCACCTCCGCCAACCCCACCGACAACCTCCTCAAAATGGCGCCACACACTGCCGTCGAAATCTCGTCCGACGAATGGACGCACCCCTATTCCCGCATGCAGGCGGCATTTCCACTACCGTGGATTGCCCACAACAAATGCTGGCCTGCCGTCGCACGAGTAGATAACGGCTATGGCGACCGCAACCTCATATGCCGCACCCCGCCTCTTTTTTAACCATCCCAAAAAAAAGCGTAAATTTGAAACTTCATTTTAAAACCAAATAACATATTATGGCAAAAGAAACCAAAGTAACTCCATCGGAAACCAACACCGACAAACTAAAAGCCCTGCAAGCCACACTCGACAAAATTGACAAAGACTTCGGCAAGGGAACAATCATGCGTATGGGCGACCAGCCGAAAGTAGACGTGCCGGTTATACCCAGCGGCTCCATTGCACTGGATCATGCGCTGGGCATTGGCGGCTACCCGCGCGGCCGCGTAGTGGAAATCTACGGACCGGAATCCAGCGGGAAGACCACCCTCGCTATCCATGCCATTGCCGAAGCGCAAAAAACCGGAGGCATTGCGGCAATTATCGACGCCGAACACGCCTTCGACCGCACCTATGCCGAAAAACTGCACGTCAATGTCGACACACTACTGATTTCACAACCCGACAACGGCGAACAGGCGCTCGAAATCGCCGACCACCTTATACGCTCCGGCGCGATAGACATTGTAGTCATTGACTCCGTCGCCGCACTAACCCCAAAAGCCGAAATCGAAGGCGAAATGGGCGAATCGAAAATGGGACTGCAAGCGCGCCTGATGAGCCAAGCCCTGCGTAAACTGACCGCCAATATTAGCCGCACCAACACCTGCTGCATTTTCATCAACCAACTGCGCGACAAAATCGGCGTCATGTTCGGCAGCCCCGAAACAACCACCGGCGGTAATGCCTTAAAATTTTACGCCTCTGTCCGCGTCGACGTACGCCGCACCACCCAGCTGAAAGACGGCGAAGAAGCCACCGGCAACCGCACCCGCGTAAAAGTAGTAAAAAACAAACTGGCGCCCCCATTCAAAAAAGCGGAATTTGACATTGTCTTCGGCGAAGGCATCTCGAAAATCGGAGAAATCATTGACCTCGGCGTTGACTTTGAAATTATCAAAAAAAGCGGCTCGTGGTTCAGCTATAACGACACCAAACTGGGACAAGGCCGCGAAACCGTCAAACAACTATTCATAGACAACCCCCAACTGAGCGAAGAAGTCGAACAAAAGATCCGCACCCGCTTAACAGAAGTCAAAGACTAACCCCCCGGCACACCTATATATAATACTCCGTCAGATCGACAATGCCTGCACGAAGCGCATACTTCGTCGCCTCGTGCACATTGTTAATCTCCAATTTACGAAAAATATTTCGACGATGAGTATTGATAGTATGAAAACTCAGATTTTGCGCATACGCAATCTCCTTTGTCGTCCTCCCCATAGCTATCTCGTGAAGAACGAGCCGCTCGCTGGCCGTCAGCCCCGCATATTCACCTTGCGTCGGAACGCCTTCGCGAATCACCTGCACCGCCGCGTCGCAAAGATAAACCTCGCCACGTGAAGCCTTCCTCAAAGCAGCTATAATATCATCGCGCGAATCGCCCTTCATCACCACCCCAAACGATGGCCCCGACAACAACACCTGCCGGAGAAAATGCCGCGACAACTCGTCGGAAAACAACAACCACAGCGACTGCGGATACCGCTGCCTCATATTCATCATCTGAACATCCGAAAAATCAAACAACGTATAATCGAGCCACACCACCGCATCGGAATAAACGGCCAACTGCCCCGTCAGAGCAGCGCACGACGACGCCTCGACAATCGTATCCGTCAGCCGCAACTGCTCCAGCAACGACCGTATACCCTGACGGGTAATATCCTGATTATCGGCTAAAATAAAACAACGCATTATATCTTTATTATTCATTATTAACTACCGCCTGCTTCACATCTTACACAAAAGTACGACAAACGCGGAGCTTTTCAAAGTGAATACCGAAAAATACCACAAATGTGCTATTTCACACACCGGCAACAAGCGCTACCTTTGCACAAAAATAATAAATATATTATGGCAAAAATTTTTACTCAATTAACCGATTTAATAGGCAATACGCCTTTACTCGAAGTAGCGTCATACGCAAAATCCAAAGAAATCGGCGCGCGACTGCTCGCCAAACTTGAATACTTTAACCCGGCCGGCAGCGTGAAAGACCGCATTGCCCTGGCGATGATTGAAGACGCCGAACTAAGCGGCGACTTAAAACCCGGCGCAACCATCATCGAGCCCACAAGCGGCAACACCGGCGTAGGACTGGCATTCGTATCGGCCTCAAAAGGCTACAAACTCATCCTGACAATGCCCGAAACCATGAGCCTCGAACGCCGTAACCTGCTAAAAGCCCTTGGCGCACAATTAGTGCTTACGCCGGGCGCTGAAGGCATGAAAGGCGCCATTGCCAAAGCACAGGCCTTGCGCAACGAAACGCCCAATGCAATCATCCTGCAACAATTCGAAAATCCGGCCAACCCCGATGTACACAGACGCACCACAGCGCAGGAAATTCTCCGCGACACCGACGGACAGGTAGACATCTTCGTATCGGGCGTCGGAACCGGCGGCACCGTCAGCGGAGTAGGCGAAGTATTGAAACGTAAGAACCCCAACGTAACCATCGTAGCCGTCGAACCGAAAGACTCGCCGGTACTTTCGGGCGGCAACCCGGGCCCGCATAAAATACAGGGCATCGGCGCCGGCTTTATACCCCAAACCTATAATGCCGACGTAGTCGATACCATCATACAAGTCTCCAACGACGACGCCATTCGCACCAGTCGCGAATTAGCCAAAACCGAAGGACTGCTGGTCGGCATCTCATCGGGAGCAGCGGCATATGCGGCCACCACACTGGCGCTCCAACCCGAAAATAAAGGCAAAAACATTGTCGTCATCCTCCCCGATACCGGCGAACGTTACCTCTCGACAATCCTGTATGCCTTCGACGAATATCCGCTGTAAAGCTGTAAACACCTTCCGATGAGTGATCGGTTCAATCCGATGAGTGATCGGTTCAATCCGATGAGTGATCGGATCAATCCGATGAGTGATCGGATCAATCCGATGAGTGATCGGCTCAATCCGATGAGCGATCGGTTCAATCCGATGAGTGATCGGCTCAATCCGATGAGTGATCGGATCAATCCGATGAGCGATCGGATCAATCCGATGAGTGATCGGCTCAATCCGGCAGGAGATTAAATTGAAAAGTTGAAAGTTGAGAACTAAGAGTTGAGAACTAAGAGTTAAGAGCAGGTGAAAAGGTGAAGTGCGCTACGCGCGGTGAAAAGGTGAAAGGGTGAACAATTTCACCCTTTTACCTGTTCACCCTTTCACCCTATCACCCTTTCACCAACACTCAACTTTCAACTCTTAGTTCTTAACTCTTAGTTCTTAGTTAAGAATCCACCCCCGCCCTGTCGGGCACCCCCGCCAGCGGGGGAGAGCTACGCAGGCCGCGCCGTGCACGGGCTGCCGCCGCATGGCTGACCCCCGCGGGCGGGGGTGCCCGATAGGGCGGGGGTGGATTCTACCAACATAGCGTGCCTAACGGCACGCTTCTTTATTTACATTCCGTCGGTTAAAACCGACGGAAATAATTATTCATTTTCACCCTTTCACCTTTTCACCGCGCGTAGCGCACTTCACCTTTTCAC
>JAIRKX010000094.1 GCA_031259805.1 Prevotellaceae bacterium
TGAAGAGGAAACAGGTTTCCCAACATGTATAATTTGGTGTTTCGGTCGGAAATCAGTATTTTTACATTTGTTATTAACGATAATGGAATTATTTTTATGGGAAAGTACAAACACATCAGGCCTATCGACGTGTATATATCGGTAGAGCAGCGGCTCGCCGCCGCGGAAGACCGCAAGAACGGGATACCCCATCCCGAAATCACCAGTATCCGCCTGACGGGGAATAATTTTTTCGACCTGTTTGCCATGCTGGTGGAAAGCGGCTATGAATTGAACGTAGGAACTATAGCCAAGGCGATGGGCGTGAAGCCGGCGCTGCTGAGTCCGGCTATTGAGGCCATGAGCGGCCTCACGGCGCACCGGTGGATGGTGCGGTATAGGCACCTGTCGGCTTGCGACAAGCTGGGTTATGACGACCGCGACATTTCCAGCCTTGCCGCAAAATTGGGCTTCCGGACGGTGAGCGCATTCAGCCACTTCTTTTACCGGCTGGAAGGCTGTTATCCCACCCAGTTTATGGCGAAGGGGTCGTGCCGCATGTTGCGGTAGGTCATTGTTTCTTTTTCGGCAGCGCATACAGCAGTTCCCTCATGAAGTTCTCCGTAATGGTTTGGCCATCGAGCATGTGAATGATACGGTGGGCATAGCGGGCGTCGTGTTCGCTGTGGGTAACCATCACGATGGTCGTACCCTTATCGTTGAGCGATGTGAGCATTTGCATTACCTCCGCACCGTTACGGCTGTCGAGGTTGCCGGTAGGTTCGTCGGCCAGAATCAATGTAGGATTATTGACTACCGCCCGCGCTACGGCCACCCGCTGCTGCTGCCCGCCGGACAGCTGCGTAGGGAAATGGTTCCGGCGGTGCATCATCTCTACATTATCCAGCGCCGCTTCCACCAAACGCTTGCGCTCGCCCGCCCGCACATTATTATACACCAACGGCAGCTCGACATTCTCAAACACCGTCAGCTCGTCAATCAGATTAAAACTCTGGAACACGAAGCCGATATTCGCTTTCCGCAATTCGCTACGTTTATTTTCATTGAACTTTGCCACTTCGACGCCGTTAAACAGGAAGCTCCCCGAATCAGGCTCGTCGAGCATTCCCAGAATATTCAGTAACGTCGACTTGCCGCAGCCCGATGGCCCCATAACGGCTACGAACTCATGCGCCGCCACCTCCATCGAAATACCGTTGAGCGCCATCGTTTCCACCTCTTCCGTCCGGTAGATTTTTACAAGATCTGCAATTTTTATCATCTGTTTATTATTTATTATTCGTCGTTCGTCGTTCGTCGTTCATTATTTATTGCAATCGTTATGCCAAAACAGTAACGGCATACTTTCTAACCGCTTATTATTTCCCCATTGCGCAGGATTGTCCGCTTTCGGACACGCATTGTCCGCTTCCGTACAGGCCATGCGCTCTTTGCGCTCCGGTCATAAAAGAAAAAGCAGCCGCCTTTTCAAAGACAACTGCTAACTCCTCTAACTCCTCCAAAAGACGCTTCTATTTGCTCTGCGCCTTTAATTTCTCCGTAGTTTGCAATTTCATTTCGGCATATTCTTTTGTTACCCTGAAGCTGGTTTTCTTATCCGACGGAAGGTTGTACATCGCGTCGATGATAATCGTTTCGCAGATCGAACGCAACCCGCGCGCTCCTAACTTATGCTCGATCGCTTTGTCGACAATATACTCCAACACCTCATCGTCGAACGTAAGTTCGATACCGTCTAACGAGAAGAGGTAGATATATTGCTTGATAATCGCGTTCTTCGGCTCGGTCAATATAGCGCGTAGCGCTTTACGGTCGAGCGGTTCAAGATAGGTAACAACAGGCAGGCGACCGATGATTTCAGGTATCATCCCATACTTACGCAAGTCGGCAGGGCCGATATATTGCAGAAAATTATTACGGTCGATATGGGCGTGTTTCTGCACAGAGCCATACCCAATCATATTTGTATTGAGGCGTTGCGCAATAATCCGCTCGATACCCTCGAACGCACCGCCGCAAATAAACAAAATATTTTTAGTGTCTACGGGAATCATTTTCTGTTCGGGGTGCTTGCGTCCTCCTTGCGGCGGCACGTTGACCACCGACCCTTCCAATAATTTCAGCATAGCCTGCTGCACGCCTTCGCCCGACACATCGCGGGTAATGGACGGATTATCGCTTTTCCGCGAAATCTTATCCAGTTCGTCGATAAATACAATTCCTTTTTCGGCCAGCGGCACATTTCCGTCAGCGGCCTGCAGCAAACGTGAGAGAATGCTTTCGACATCTTCGCCGACATACCCCGCCTCGGTCAGGACAGTCGCATCGACAATAGCAAAAGGCACATGCAGAATGCGGGCAATCGTAGAAGCCAGCAAGGTTTTACCCGTACCGGTTTCGCCCACTAACAGGATATTTGATTTTTCGATTTCAATCTTTTTCGCTTTCGGTATCCGGATGCGCTTGTAATGATTGTAAACCGCGACGGACAAGAACTTTTTCGCTTCGTCCTGACCGATGACATACTGGTCTAAAAACGTTTTTATTTCCTGTGGTTTTAATACCGTTGCCTGCGACAGTTTGGCCACGCTTTTGGTATGTTGGAGTTCCTTCACATAATCCATGGCGCGGGCGGCGCATTCGTCGCAAATAGCGGCATGCTCTCCATGAATCAACATATTCACTTCGTGCTCGGGACGCTGACAGAACGAACAGCGGGCGGAGTGATTATAAGGTTTATTGTTTGTTGCCATTTTTCATTATTTCGTCGACCATGCCATAGGCTAACGCTTCCTCTGCATTCATCCAGTAATCGCGGTCGGCGTCTTTTTCGATTTCTTCGTATGATTTACCGGTATGCAGCGCCAGAATTTCATACAGTTCACGTTTTGTCTTCATAATTTCACGAGCGACAATTTCAATGTCCGATGCCTGCCCTTCGGCGCCGCCCATCGGCTGATGAATCAACACGCGGGAATGTGGCAGAATCGAGCGTTTCTCTTTGTTACCCGCCGTCAGCAGTATCGCGCTCATCGAGGCGGCAATGCCGGTACAAACCGTCGCTACCGGCGGATTGATGAGTTGCATGGTGTCGTAAATGCCCAACCCCGCATATACCGACCCGCCCGGACTGTTGATATATATCAATATATCCTTATGCGCATCGGTCGATTCGAGGAACAGCAATTGCGCCTGAATAATATTGGCGGCATCGTCTGTAATGGGCACACCGAGGAATACGATGCGCTCCATCATCAATCGTGAGAATACATCCATCGACGCCACATTCAACTGTCGCTCTTCGATGATCGTCGGGTTAATATACCCGCTGTAAACAGCGCCGTAACGGTGTAACGCCAGACTGCTTACGCCTAAATGCCCAATGGCATATTTTTGAAATTCCTTCGAATCCATAGTGCTATTATTTATAGTATAAAATATGTAAGCTAACGAGGGGCTATTCCGCTTTTAGCTTATCGTGTTTTTGCTGTTCTTCCTGTTCATACAGCGCCTGCAACGCTTCGCCGGTAATACTCCGCTCATCTAACGTTACCGTTGCTTTGACATACGCCACGATTTTATCCCGTTCAATGAAGTTGTTTATGCGCTTGCGTTCTTTTTCGTTTGCCAGAAGACGGTTTACATGATACTTCAGGCTTTCTTCCGGTGCGTTGAACAGTCCGTACATGCCGAATTGGAATACCACCAGTTTGGTGGCATATTCCAGCATATCGTCCTGCGTTATTTCAATATTTTCTTTTTTCAGGATGTAGTTATGTATCATCTGCCGGTGATACTCCTCGGCCAGCCAGTGGTATCCCTCCTCAATATCTTCTGTTGTCAGTTTGTTCTCGTTCGTATATTTCAACCACCGTTTCAGGAAATCGTCGGGTAAGATGATGTCGGCCTTTTTTTCCAATAGCCGGTAGGCGTCGACCGAAAAGCGCTGTTCACTGTCCTCCCGGTATCTGTTCTGCAATCGCTCTTCTATTTTTTGCATAAACACGGCTTCTTCGGTTACAACGTCTTTGCCGAATAGCCGGTCGTAGAATTTCTGATTTAATTCGGCGTTGACATATTGTTCGATTTTCTTTATTTTTACCGTAAACAGCGGTTCTATTTGCGGCAGTTCATTTTTATTGATCTTGAGCAATACGGCCAGATCGGTTTCGTTCGTAAATGTTTGTTTGATGTCCACCGTTAATTCATCGCCGACCTTTTTGCCGATAAACGGCTCTTTCATCGCGGCATTAGTGATTGTTTTAAGCGAAATAAGCGTATCTTCGATAATCCGGTCGCCCTGTATAAGATCTACTTTCAGGATGGCGTTTTCGTCGGCGGTTTCTACTTCGACTAACTGCCCGCATTCTCTTAAAACAGCCTGCTTCTCCGCCTCTTTCTCCATCTCCGTAACCGTAATCGTGTAATATGGTACGGTATCGTCTTTTGACAGCGTAAAAGTCAATGTGGGCACCAGCCCGACGTCGAACACAAATTCAAAGGTCTCCTGATTGTCCAAATCCTGCATCGTGTGTTCCGTATCGGAAGGGATAGGTTCTCCGAATACCTCGAGTTGAGTATCTTCAACATATTTGGCCAAACCGTCCGATACCAATTTATTTAATTCATCCATCAATACCGTTTTACCGTATGTTTTTTCGATAATGCTCATGGGCGCCATTCCGGGACGGAAGCCCCTCACTTCCGCCTTGCGTCGATAGTCGTTCAATGCTTTTTTTACACGCTGTTCGTAGTCGCTTTTTTCGATTGTCACCGTCAGGGTAGCCGACAAATCATCTTTGTTTTTTTGAGATATATTCATTTTCTATATTTTGAAAAGTACGCTATGCACTTGCATACGCAAGGATCAGTTGCTCATTCATTGTGCGGGCAAAGGGACTCGAACCCCCACGCCTTACGGCACCAGATCCTAAGTCTGGCGCGGCTACCAATTACGCCATGCCCGCATGTATCTTTTTCAGGGGTGCAAAGATATGAAAAATTAAGACAATATGCAAAAATGGTAAAGCGT
>JAIRKX010000060.1 GCA_031259805.1 Prevotellaceae bacterium
AGAACTAAGAGTTATGAACTAAGAACAACTTTCAACTTTCAACTTTCAACTTTCAACTCTCAACTCTCAACTCTTAGTTCTTAGTTCCCCGTCATTCCGACCGCCCCCCCGTCATTGCGAGCGAAGCGAAGCAATCCAGAAAGGGCAAATGTGCTGGATTGCTTCGTCGTTGCACTCCTCGTAATGACGTTAGGCACGGTATGTGGGTAGAATCCACCCCCGCCCTACGGGCACCCCCGCCAGCGGGGGACAGCCGTGCGGGGGCACCCCTTGTGTATCGCAGCCTGCGTAACTCTCCCCCGCTGGCGGGGGTGCCCGTAGGGCGGGGGTGGAATGGTTCACCCTTTCACCTTTTCACCGCGCGCAGCGCATTTCACCTTTTCACCGCGCGCAGCGCATTTCACCTTTTCACCGCGCGCAGCGCACTTCACCTTTTCACCGCGCGCAGCGCACTTCACCCTTTTCACCGCGCGCAGCGCACTTCACCTTTTCACCGCGCGCAGCGCACTTCACCTTTTCACCGCGCGTAGCGCATTTCACCTCATCATTACATCATCACATATATTTTAGATGCGTCAGCCCTGCCCCCCGCAAGCACGTTTTATTTGTTATCCATTGTTTTTTCCTATCTTTGCCCCCAGTTAATTTAATACTTACTTTAATATGACCCAATCACTCTGTATACGGAAAACAAGACTATGTTTTCTTCTGCTTTGTATGGCGCCGGCATGGAGCTATGCACAGAATTTTAGCGGAACGGATATTTTTCCTGCCTTTACGCTGTCGATGAAATATCCGGCGCTGACTCCCGACGGGACAACCCTGATCTTTCTGGCCGGCGACGAGGGGGCGATGACAGCCTACGAATCGCGTCGACAAGACGGACAATGGACGACGCCCGCGCCGTTCGCCTATATCAACGACCTGATAAGTCGCACAAGTGCGGAAGTCGGCGGCTTCTCGTTCAATCACGACGGCACGACGCTCTACTTCCACGCCAAAATAGACGGCAACTATTTCGACATCTACTTCTCGAAAAAAACCAAAGCAGGCTGGGGTGCGCCGCAACGAGTAGGCAAACCGGTATCGGCGGATGCCGATTTATTCTCGCCTGCCATCTCGTCGGACAACAAAACACTGTTTGTATTGCGCGCCAAGCCGACAGGCAACAAAAAAGGACAATGCAAGGAATTATTGTTGTTCGAGAAAAACACCGCCGGCGAATGGGAGGGTCCCAAATATTTACCCGCCGAATTTAACATCGGATGTCAGGAAACACCGTTCTTCTGCGCCGACAACAACATCCTCTTCTTTGCCTCGATGCGCGAAGACGTCGATGCGGCAGGAAAGAAAATCGCCGACGATAACTACAATATTTACTACGCCCGACGAATCGACGAAAATAACTGGTTCTACCCCGTGTATGTCGAAGGATTGAATAGCGAATACCACGATTTATCGCCGACGCTCAACAGCTCGGGCAATTATTTCCTGCTCTCCGTGAAAGCGACGAACCCCAAACGCCCCCCGCAAAAAATCTACGCCGCCAAACTGCCCGCAGACAAAGAACCGGCCAAAACCTTTGTACTGTCGGGCCTCATCACCGATTTATATACCAAAGAACCGATCGAAACAACCATCGTAGTACAGGACGCCGTTACGTCGGTACCCAAGGGACAATTCCGCTCGACCGACGAAGGACGCTTCTCCATCATCCTGACACGGGGAGCGCTCTACAAAGTAGACTTCTCGAAAAAAAACTACTCCCACACCTTTTATTACAAAGACCTGACGTCTATCGGCAAGCAAACGGAAGAAAACATCGACGTCGCGCTCTTCAACAATGTGAATTTGGAATTGAATATCTACGACGGCGAATTATTTTACCCCGTATCGCCTACAGTGCTGATTACCGACTCGCTGACGCGCCAGCCGCTGGCGTCGCAACGCATCACCAACGTATCGAAAGGCAAATATACAGCCAACCTTGACATTGGACGTCTATATAAAATCCACATTGAAGGCGAAAGCTACAAACCCTGCGAAACCTCGTTCGACCTGCGCACCGACGTTGTATATAGCGACTTTGAAAAAAGCATCGAACTGGAAGCCGCGCGGAAACAACTGGCGCTACATGTGAAAGACAAGCAGGACGCACCGCTGTGGCCGGTCGACATCGCCATTGTGAATACAACGCGCGAGGAAGCCGCCGCCACAATCGTCCGCTACGACGATAACGGTCGCCCGACGCTGCTGCTGCGCACCAACGAGGTATACGAATTGAATGTAAGCAAAAAGGGATACACCTATTTCAATACCACCCTCTCGTTCCCGACCACCGGCGCCGAAAGTATGAACATCACCCTCGATGCCCTGACAACGCAGACAAAGATGGTGTTCAACAACATTACATTCGAGACCAATTCGGCGGAACTGAACGCCGAATCTTACGCAGAACTGAACCGGCTCGTCCGTTTTATGACGGACAATGCCGACATCCGTATCGAAATCGCCGCACATACCGACGATACAGGCACGCAGGAATACAACGCGCGACTGTCGGACAAACGGGCGGCATCGGTCGTTCGTTTCCTTACGGAGAACGCCATTGACGTCGACCGCCTGCAAGCAAAAGGCTACGGAAAGTTGCAGCCGATTGTCCCGAACACGTCGGCTGAAAACCGCGCGAAAAACCGCCGCGTCGAAGTGCGCGTCATCGAATAACCCTCCCCCTGTCCCAAAATACAACCATCAAACACTAAAATAATCATGATACGAAAGTTAATTATTTGCCTGCTTCTCCAGCCGCTGTTTATCATTTACGCCGCCGGACAACCCAGCTATAAAAAGGTGTATGAATCCATCCAAACGATGAAAGATTACGAAGCATTTCAAACGCTGTTTGCCTACCAGTCGGCCACAACCTCCAAAGACTTTGTGAATGTCAACGGCTACTACCAAATGGGGCTTGTTGCCAAGAAAATGATGCGTCATTACGACCCGTTCCTGCAGTCGCAGAATACGGCGCAGTGCCTTGCCGACGCCAAAACTTACCTGTCGCTCGCCCTGCATTACTTTACGCCCAAAGAAGCCCGAACCAACGGCCAGTATTATCAGGCGACGCCGGGCGAACGAACATACGAAAATATCCGGCAGGACATCCAAAATCATTTGGACGATGTACTTGAATATAAAAAATACTTTGAACAAAACCTGCAATACCTCACCCAATGCACGCATAAATACAATGCCTGCATCGAGACATTCGGCCGCATCAACCGGCAGAATGCCCGTTTGAACGACCTGTATTTTTTAGCGAATAATGTCCTCAAGCAAGATTTAGCCGCCTTACAGACCGATTTCGAATCAACGCTGGAGAATATCGAAAAACTGAAAGCATCGCTCGAAGCATACCCGATGGGCGATTACAAAATCAATTATTCGCTGGCGCCGGTGTCGGTCTACCGGTTACATGGGCTGGTGTCGGCCAATTTTATTGCAAAGGATGCCGTACTATGGGATTTTACGTCGTGGATCAGCGCCTTCCGCAACGTGCTGGATGAGGAAGTGGCGTTCCTTTATAAACAGGTCGACGAAGTGCATAAAACCAATCTGGCGCACATCGCCCGACTGAAACGCGCCGACAAATCGGGCGTCCCGGCAGACTATGCCGTTAATCCGGCGCTGCTGAATAAAATTTACCAGTACGACTTCAACGCAGTTACCGCCCCCTTGCTGAAATATCAGGAAGATAAGGTGCGCTTCCTCTATCACAATGCCGATAACGTGACGGACAAACACCTCTACACGGTCAATCACTTTGCCCGGTCGAACAGCTATTATTATGAACTGATCCGAAAGAAACAGCAACTCGACTCGACGCTTCGCCTGACGGAAGCCCGCGCCATGCCCGAAGCCGTGGCCAAATACAGCGCCTTCTTTGCCTCGAACTATAAAGGGATGGCCGGATTTAAAACCTATCTCGAAAGCGAAGCGAAAAACAACAACAACCTGCTGCGCACAGCCCTCGACGCTTACAAAAACAACGTGTGGAACGCATTCCTGACCGACGAGGTGCGAATTGTTCAATACCGGGGCGAGTCGCTGTTTGCCGCCGTCGTACTGCCCGGCAGAGTGGGCAAACAGGGCTATTTTATTCATTCGAAAACCGTGCTGGCTAACAAAAAAATATTCATCGCCGGATCGTACGCCAAATCACCGGACGAGATGCCGGCCTTTGCCGCATTGTTGAACAGCGAGGCTTCGGAAGTCGAATGGCTGACGGTGTTCGATAAGCGCGACGGGAAAAACCACGGCGTCCTGACCGCCGGCGCCGACAACGGGCTGGCTGTCGTAGTCACGACCATCGTCAAAAACGCAGAAGGCAAAGACGAATTAAACAATACCATCTATCTGTTGGACGGCAGCGGGAATGTGAAAAAGAACGCCCGCCTGTCCGCGACCGCCGTGCCCCGCAAACTACTGTACGACGACATCGGCGAAACCTTTCTGATCGCCTTCAAAGGCGCTACATTCGCACCCTACGCCCTCAGCCCCGATGCGCTGCAGCTATGCAAGTTGAAAACCGATTTATCGGTCGACTGGTCGAGAGAGCTGTCGTTTATCGGCTACGTGTCGAATATCATCAAAACCAACGACCGCTTTTATCTCTATGGCGCTTACAACACGCTGACCGACGCCGCAGGGCAACGAATATCGGCCGGCGACAATAAAATCGGCGCGTTTGCCTACACACTGAACCCCGACGGGCAGTGGCAGGCATTAAAACGCTTCGAGACCACATTTTCGTACTATCCGCTGTGGGTGTCCAAAATTAATAACGAGTATGCCGATATGATTGCCGTCCGCGCCTCGAACGATGGTTTTCTCGAGGAATCGAACCGGTCGTTTTACATGATTATTTCAGCGGACAACGAAGTAGTATATCAATATTAGCGACAGGAGACGATGACCGTAGCGATCCTTCACCGGCAGTCCGTGCGGCAATTGCAGTCGGCCTATGACGCCGGCGAAGCGAAGGCGCTGTCGTATGCCCTCTTATCGCACTTTGCCGGACTGTCGCGCACGCAACTGTACGCCTCTCCCGACACAGCACTCACCGACGCGGTTACCTCCCGCATACAAGCAGGCGTAACCGCATTGCTCGACTACAAACCCCTACAATACATCACCGGCGAAACGCTATTTTGCGGTTTTCCGATCACCGTCACCGAAGCCGTGCTCATCCCCCGTCCCGAAACGGAAGAATTGGTGAGGTGGACAGTAAGCCAAATCGCCCTAACCCCCGAAGCAGGAATCGCTGATTGCCCCACAACTAAAACAAACGGCAACACTGCCATAGTTTCCTCTTACAGGGTTAGAGAATGGGCTCCTCGCATCATCGACTTATGCACCGGTAGCGGCTGTATTGCGGTAACATTAGCCGGCATGTTACCTTCCGCGACAGTATATGCCTGTGATAATTCGCCTGCAGCGCTGGAGATCGCGCAACGGAATGCCGCACGGAACGGCGTCGACGTCCACTGCTTCCGGTATGATTTGCTGGCGCCGCCGGCATTCGACTGCAAAGTAGACTGTATCGTGTGCAACCCGCCCTACGTACGCCACAGCGAAAAGGCGCAGATCGCCCCCAATGTATTACGCTACGAACCGCCCGAAGCCCTGTTTGTCGACGACAGCGATCCCCTCCTCTTCTACCGCGCCATAGCCCGATTCGCCACACACTACCTGCATGCCGGCGGAAAAATCTTCATGGAAATCAACGAAGCCTTAGGCCGTGAAACCAAAGCGTTATTCCACTCCTCCGGCTTCCCCAACGTCGAAGTACGTAAAGACATAAACGGAAAAGAGAGAATGATAATGGTGCAGTCGTAGAGCGCAAGCCACGAAGCGGCGCGCATGCCGCTAACGGATACTGCGCAGTATTTCGAGCATGAAATCCCAGAACTTTTGCACGCTGCCGATATGCAGCCGCTCGTCGGGCGAATGGACGCCCCGCAACGTCGGGCCGAAAGAAACCATATCAAGATTCGGGTATTTTTCCAAGAACAAGCCGCATTCCAGTCCGGCGTGAATCGCCTTCACCTTTGCCTCCTCATCGAACAGCCGCCGGTAGGCTTCGACGGCCACCTTCAGCACGGGCGAGTTCGGATTGGGCGTCCAGCCCGGGTAGCCGTCGCCGTGCGTAACCGTCGCCCCGGCTTCGACAAACACGCTCTCGACCATACGCGCTACATCGTATTTGGCGCTTTCGACGGAACTGCGCTGACTGGTAACGACCCTTACCGTATGGTCATCCCGGCATTTCACCGACGCCAGATTGGTCGACGTTTCTACCAAACTCTCCATCGCGCGGCTCATGGCGATGACGCCGTGCGGACAGGCATACAGCGCATTCAGCAAATGCTCTTGCGTTGCCCGGTCTATCACCGTACCGGGACAGGCAACGACGGTCAGCGCCTGCCGAATATTCGGCTCGGTATACCGAAACTCATCCCTGCATTCGCCGGCATGTTGCTCAAACAACTGCTGCAACGCCGCCGCCTTTGCCGCCGGTACGACAAACGTAGCCGTCGCTTCACGCGGAATGGCGTTATGCAGATTCCCGCCATCGAAATGCGCCAGCCGGATGCCAAACCGCTTTTGCGCCTGCCACAGGAAGCGCGTCAACAATTTATTCGAATTAGCAAGACCCTTGTTGATGTCGTCGCCGCTATGTCCTCCGGCGAGACCGCTCACTGTCGCAGTAAAAGCCGTCCATCCGTCGGGCGTGGCATCGGGACGGAAGGTAAACACAGCCGTCGTATCCACGCCACCGGCACATCCGATAAACAATTCGCCCTCATCTTCCGAATCGAGATTTAGCAGGATATGCCCGCTCAGGAAGCCGGGTTGCAACGCCGATGCGCCGCTCAGACCGGTCTCCTCATCGACGGTAAACAGGCACTCAATTGGCCCGTGCGGCGCGTCCGACGAAGCCAGCAACGCCAGCGACGCCGCTACGCCTATACCACAGTCGGCGCCGAGCGTCGTACCGCGCGCCTTGATCCACTCGCCGTCTATATACGGTTGAATCGGGTCGGTAAAAAAATCGTGTACGATATCGCTGTTTTTTTCACATACCATATCGACATGACTTTGCAGCACGACCGTCGGACGTTTCTCCATACCGACCGTCGCCGCCTTACCGATTAATACATTACCGGCGGTATCGCGCCGCGCCGGTAGCCGGTGCGTTTCCGCAAAACGGAGCAGATAGTCGATCATTTTTCCTTCGTGCTTCGACGGACGCGGAATCCGGCATATTTCCATGAAATAAGCAAAAACAAGGGAGGGTTCTAATGTGTGCATAATTATATTTTTTAAATGAATAAATAAGAATGAAAACAAATATACGAAAAATTGCGGATTTGCTATTTCATATCATAAGTCGCCGACGACCTCCCGACATGTCGGAACGGTTTCCGGACATGAACTAACGACTTCCGAACATGAACTGACGGCTTGCGAACATGAATTGACGGCTTGCGGACATGTTCTGATGGCTTGCGAACATGAACTGACGGCTTGCGAACATGAACTGACGGCTTGCGAACATGTCGTGACGGCTTGCGGACATGTCGTGACGGCCGTGCGGCGGAATGTCCATCGC
>JAIRKX010000199.1 GCA_031259805.1 Prevotellaceae bacterium
CCACATACCGTGCCTAACGGCACGCTTCTCCATTCCGCCGGTTAAAACCGACGACAATAATTGTTCACCCTCTTCACCCTTTTCACCTCTTCACCGCGCGTAGCGCATTTCACCTCATCGCCACATCATCACATATGTATTAGATGCGTCAGCCCCGGGTAAAGTAAAAAAAAATTTGCTCATTAAATTAAATGTTGTACTTTTGCATTGTTTTTCACAAACAATGACCCTTGTTTATAATCAAAAATCTTTGCAGAAGTAAATTAAAATAACGGATAACCCGTTACAAAAGAACTAAATATTTTATAATTCATGTATGACATTTTAACATTAAAGCAGAAAACCATTGACGAATTACGCGCTATTGCGGAGTCGTTGAAGTTGAAAAAGGTAAATTCCCTGGGAAAAGACGAGTTGATATATCGTATTCTCGACGAACAGGCTGTCAGTAGTAGCGTCAATACGCCGAAGAAAACGAGAAAGACGACGGCCAAAGCCACTGCCGATGCGCCTCCGGTGAAAGCCGACGCCTCAAAAGAACGGAAAAAACGGCAACGGGTAGAAGACACAAAGGCTAAGAGAACATCACCGGTAGCCGAAGCGCCGAAACAGTCGCCCGGCGCACCGAAAAAAGAAACGGCAACGCCCGCCGCCGCAGGACAGGCAGCCGCCACGCCCTCGTCGGCCACGGCTGTGCCGCAAGAACCGCGTCGCCGTCGCGGGCGTCCGCGGAAGTATCCGCTCGAAACACCGCCAACGGCACTGCCATCGACGCCGGAACAAAAGCCGAAAACCGTACAGGCGGAAAAAGCGACGCTTGTGTCGTCGACAACTCCTGCACCTGCACCCGCCACGTCCGAGCCGCAACCACAGCCAAAGTTGCAACCGCAACCGCAACCGCAACCGCAACCACAGCCGCAACCGCAACCGCAACCACAACCACAGCCGCAGCCAAAACCGGCTACTCAGTTCCATTCGCAACAGGCGCATAACAATTACAAGCAACACTACAATAACAATGGAAATTATAACGGGAATAACAACGGGAACTATAACAACCAGCATTCAAACAATCAGCAGCGGAAGTATGAGTTTGAAGGCATCGTCGAAGCGACCGGTGTGTTGGAGGTAATGCCCGACGGGTATGGCTTCCTCCGCTCGTCGGACTATAACTATCTCAATTCGCCCGATGATATTTACCTGTCAGTGTCGCAGATTAAGATGTTCGGGTTGAAAACGGGCGATACTATTACCGGCGAAATCCGGCCTCCAAAAGAAGGCGAAAAATATTTCCCGATCGTACGTGTCAGCCACATCAATGGCCGCAGTCCCGAATATATTCGCGACCGCGTGCCGTTCGACTTTCTGACGCCGCTGTTCCCGACCAGTAAGTTCAACATTACCGGCGAAGGCCACAACAACCTTTCGATGCGTGTGGTCGACCTGTTTTCGCCCATTGGCAAGGGGCAACGCGGGTTGATTGTAGCGCAGCCGAAGACCGGTAAAACGGTATTGCTGCAAGAGATTGCCAACGCAATATCGGACAATCATCCCGAAGTCTACATGATGGTGCTATTGATTGACGAACGTCCCGAAGAAGTAACCGACATGGCGCGTAGCGTGCGTGCCGAAGTGGTGGCGTCGACTTTCGATGAGCCTGCCGACCGACATGTGAAAGTAGCCAGTATCGTGCTGGAAAAAGCCAAGCGGCTGGTCGAATGCGGGCACGACGTCGTCATTCTGCTCGATTCCATTACCCGTTTGGCGCGGGCGTTCAATACCGTACAGCCGGCTTCCGGAAAGGTGCTGAGCGGCGGGGTCGACGCCAATGCGCTGCATAAACCCAAACGCTTCTTCGGCGCGGCGCGGAGTATCGAAAACGGCGGTTCGCTTACTATTCTTGCCACCGCGTTAATTGATACCGGCTCGAAAATGGACGAAGTGATTTTTGAAGAATTTAAAGGTACGGGCAACATGGAACTGCAGTTAGACCGGAAACTGTCGAATAAGCGGGTGTTCCCTGCCGTCGACGTAACGGCCAGCGGTACGCGCCGTGAAGACCTGCTGCTCGACAAAATGACGTTGAACAAAATATGGGTGCTGCGCAATTACCTTGCCGACATGAACTCCATCGAAGCAATGGAATTTCTCCGCGACCGCATGAACAGCACGGATAGCAACGAAGAATTCTTAATCTCCATGAACGGATAGTTGAGACTCAGGAATTGCGCAAAGCGAGCCGGCGACTGTTATCCATAATCCGCAATCAACGATCAGTTCCCGCGTTAAGCAGGGCTTTACTGCCGATAAACGGGATGCTCATCAAGCACGTAATGACGCCGCAGCCGATGAGTATCCGGTCAATGCTCATCATGTCGCCCAACGGACCGAACAGCAACATGCCCGCAGGCATCATCAGGGACGATACCATGCTGAAAACGCCAAACACCCGCCCCATATAGGCAGGGTCGACTTTTGTCTGCAACATTACCGTGCAGGGCGTATGGTACAGCGGTAGCGTCAGGCCGATGAAGAACATCACTATAGAATAGTAAAAGAAATGATCGAGCGTGCCGAGGCCAATGCTCCCGACGCCCCAAAGAAAACAAGCCAGCGACATGGAATAAATCCGGTTTTTGAATCCTCCCCAGAAACCCACGACAATACCGCCTATCATCATGCCCGCAGAGAAAGCGATTTCGATCGTCGTCAGCCGCCATACCTCGCTGCCGAAGTCGCGTACTACCTGCAGCGGGGTTAAGAATGCCGCCGGCGCAATCAGGATATGGGTAATCATGGATATTAAAATCAGTTGCCAAATAAATCGCTGCTTGAGCACATAGCGCATCCCTGCCAGCAGGTCGTGAAAATAGTTGATCCCTGTGGGATGCGTTACCGGCGGCATTTCATCGGACTGTTCCGCTTCTTTGACCGTGGGAATCTTTACTAAGAAATATACGATGACAATACCGATGATGGCCGTCGCCACATCAATAAAAAACACCACTTCCAGCGAAACAAACGTCAGTAATACCCCGCTAAGCGCCGGCGCAATAATCAGTGTGAAGGATTGAATGCTGCTGTTGAAGCCGTTTATTTTCGTTAATTGCTTTTGCGGCGTTATCTGCGGGATAAAAGCGTTGATTGCCGGCGTGTGCATCCCTTGTCCCACGGCCCGTACTGCGGCGCAGGCGAACAATAGCCAGAGGTGTGTGTAGCCGACCATAAAAGCGAGCGCTACAAGCAATGTAATCGATGCAATGCCGCCGTCGGCAAGGACGATCAGATGCTTCCGGTTGAAACGGTCGGCCCATACGCCCCCAAACGGCGACATGAAAAACGTCGGCAGAATGCCCATGACGACGTAAAGCGTCATGGCCGCGCCCGATTGCGTAACCAGCGTAATGTGCCACATCATCGCATACTGTACCAGCATCGAGCCGAAAAGCGATATGGCTTGTCCGCTTAAGAATAAGGCTATATTTTTTTTCCAGTGGAGGGTGTCGGCCATGATTGTTTGCAGGCGCGGGGACGTCCGGCGACGTTAAAACCGCAAATGCTTCACCGACGAGCCGTTTCGTTGAATCAGCTTCAGGGCGTCGATGCCGTTTCGGACGTGCTCGGCGGCATAGTTGTCGGTTACTTTTTTGTCGCTTTCGGCGGTCTTCACGCCGGAGGCGATAATTGGCTTGTCGGATGCCAGCAACAATGCGCCGGCGCTGATTTCGTTGGCAAAACCGACGGTAAACAGGGTAGCCGTTTCCATATCGACCGCGAGACAACGCATTTGGTGCAGGCGTTGTTTAAATTCCTCGTCGTGTTCCCACACGCGGCGGTTGGTGGTATACACAGTGCCTGTCCAGTAGTCGTGGCCGGCGTCGCGGACGGTAGTCGAAACCGCGCGCTGGAGGCTGAATGCGGGCAATGCCGGAAGTTCTATCGGAAAATAGTCGTTCGATGTGCCGTCGCCGCGAATGGCGGCAATGGGCAGGATATAATCGCCGACTTTGTTGCGTTCCTTCAGTACGCCGCATTTGCCCAAAAACAATGCCGCGTTCGGTTTTACGGCGGTCAGCAAATCCATAATAATAGCCGCGTTCGGGCTGCCCATGCCGAAGTTAATCATCGTCAGCCCGCCTGCCGTAGCGCAAGGCATGTTGGCGTTGATGTCGGGCACAGTGGCGCCGGTATATTCGCAAAATAAATCCAAGTAATTTTTGAAATTGGTTAATAAAATGTATTCCCCAAAGTTTTCTAACCGCTCATGCGTATACCGCGGCAGCCAGTTTTCGATGATTTCTTGCTTTGTCTTCATGGTGGGTGCTGGATACTCTTCTCAAGGTTCAATTTTCAACTCTTCTTCGATATTGCGGAGGGTTTCTTTGCAGTATTGCAAAAGGTCGGTAGCGGTTTTGATTTTTTCGGACAGTTCGTCGATATTCAATTCGCCTTTCTCCAGAGACAGGACAAGGGCTTCCAACTGCTCTAACCCTTCCTGAAAAGTCATTGTTTTTTTCATACGTACATTAAAATAATAGTCAATGGTCAACGGTACTTACGGTAGCGGATAGTTTGCCTTTATGGAGGGTGATGTCGAGGCGGTCGTTTTCCTGCACGTCGGCGGCGTTGTGCAGGATTTTCCCGTGGAGCGAGACTATGGCATAGCCGCGTTCGAGGATCGTTGTCGGGTCTTTATGGCCTATGGCCTGCTCCAATATTTGCAAACGGAAATGCGCGCGCTGGAAACGGAGGCGTATCGCCATTTTCTGCCGGTTGGCCAGATTCTCCAGCCGGTTTTGCGCGGCTTGTGTCCGTCGTCGGACGGCGCCTTTTAAAGCGCTCTCTAATGCAACCAGCCGGTTTTCCTGTTCGGCCATGCAGTCGATCAGGAAATCGGCTACGGCGGTGGGTGTTTTGAGGGAGGTGTGCGCCACGAGGTCTACTATGCTTTTGTCTTTCTCGTGCCCGATGCCGGTCAACACAGGCAGGGGGAACTGCGCCACATGCGCTGCCAGCTCATATTCGTCGAAACAAGACAAATCGGCTGCCGAACCGCCGCCGCGAAT
>JAIRKX010000212.1 GCA_031259805.1 Prevotellaceae bacterium
AAAACCGTCGCCGTGAGCGGTATTGATTCGCCTACATAGACTGTCGATTTGGTAACGATATCAATCCCTGTAACCAGCACGGGCCGTACCTCGATGGTTTTCACGGCCGATACGCCCGAGCCATCCTGTGCCGTGGCCTGTACGATAACCGCCCCCGCCGCATCGCCCACCAGATTGTCGCCGTCGATATGGGCGCTGCCGGTGCTATTCGTTACGTTCCACGAGAGTGTTTTGTGCGTTGCATCAGTTGGGAAAACCGTCGCGGTCAACGGAATGGAAGCCCCAATATACAAGTTGTCTCCGGTTGTAATAGCAATCGAATCGACCAGCGTCCACCCTACAGAGATGGTTTTCACGGCTACGATGCCCGATCCATCCTGCGCCGCGGCCTGCAGGGTGATCGTCCCCGCCGCATTGCCCACCAGATTGTCGCCATCGATATGGGCGTAGCTGTGGCCGTCGGTGATTTGCCATGCCAGGGTTTTGTTAGCTGCATCCGACGGCAGGACTGTGGCGGTCAGCGGCACGATTGCATCAGTCAAAATCGTCTGGGGCACCGTAATATCAATCCATGCCACTTTGCCGTATTCGCCATATACAAATGAAATGGTTTCGCCGGCTTCCGACACTTCCGTAATCGACGTATAGTCTTCGTTCGTCGCATAGTTGATCCACGGGCGGGGGTTGGTTGTTTTATTGAATTTTGTACGTCCTGCCGTTTGGCTGAAATGCGCTTGTGTGGGCGTTCCGTTCACCGTCTGCGTTCCCCCCGGACGGAATACATAGACCTCGTCGAGTTTCGTCGAGCCATTATAATCGGCATTTCCATCGAAACGGCTATCAATACGGTACACCAGCAGCCCTGAACCCGGAATCGACGACTCGAAGCCGCTGCCCGGTCGACGCCGGTATTCGACTACGTAGAATTGTTGCGTATTGCCCGGCACAGGGATTTTATAGCAATTGTTGGCGCTCGATGTATTCAGCGGCGAGAGGGTGTATCGTCCGGGCGAGAGGGTCGGAATGTCGGCGATCCAGTTGCCGTAATGGTGTTTCATGTACGCGCCCATGTGCTGTGGCGTCGTCGTGGGCGTCTCCATAATATCCCATGTGTAGGTTGTGTACAAATGATTGTAGCTTGAACTGTAATGATACAAATCGGGCGCACCCAATACGTGGAATGTTTCGTGGCAGAGGGTGCTCAAGTCAAAGTCGCGCGTATCCACCGGCACCAGCAGGTAGTCGTACACCCGCTTGCCGTGGATGGTGGCCGTTTGTGTATAAAGCACCCACCGGTGAGGCCAAAGCAAGTCGTTCCAGTTGCCGCCGGAGTACCCCGATATAAAAAAGGACACCCCATCGACATATCCGTCGTTGTTCATATCTATGTTGAGGTCTGTCGGCACTTGCGAGGCGACGGAGACAACGGCGCTCATCAGCAGTATCTGTTCGCGGTTCGTCAATTGAGTATCTCCTTGATACCCGTTAGGGTTGCTGCCGGAGTACGGTTGATAATAGCTTCGCGGGCGGGAATCCTGATACGACAGTACGGTCGTCCCGTTGGGCGTCGGGTAGAACGTCGACGGGATGGTAAGCTGTCCGTAAGAGACCTCTTCATAATAGGAACGCAGGGAGACAGTGCCGTTACATATATTGTCGAAGTATGAGACAGGCTTGTCGAAAATCGTTTCGGGTTCGTCGCTGAAGCGGATAAAGATTACGATATTATTGAACGTTCCGTGGTTTTTGACGTAGGTCGGCGGCGCTTTGCTTATATCCGTCAGGCGTGACGGTCGGTCGGCCTGATAATAGGCGCGTCGCGCCGCGACGATTTCCCGTAATCGGGTTTCCGAAGGTAAAATGTGTTTCGACAGGTTGGCCTGCGCCGGATTGATTTTCCCGGCAACCCATGCCGACGCTTTTATATTTTCGCCGTCGCGCACGGCGTATGTGTAGTAACCGGTAACGGTGTCCAGAACGATTGTATAGCCATCGGCATCGTGCAAGTAGTGAAAAAATTCATCGCCGCTGGCCATGCACCGGAGCGTATCGCCATTCGGCTGGATTAGCGTTTGCGGGACGTTCCGCAACGGCGCAGCCCACGCGACTGTGGTCATTGCGCAAAATAGAATTGATAAACGGATAAGGTGTCGCATACATTGCTATTGTAAGGTTATAAAACGGAAGGCTGGGCGTCCGGTCGGGGCTTTTTGGATGAAAACGTATAACCGATCGTGAAATGCAGGGTGTTGTGCAACGCTATGCTTTGTTTGCCGGTGGTAACCCAATACGCCATATCAAACCGGATGTTGTAGAAATACAATCCCGCGCCGACGGTGAGGTAGGTGTGGTTATTGCTAAACGATCCGGTATATTGATATCCGGCTCGCAGGGCGACTTTTTGCGCATAGCTATATTCTGCGCCGCCGCCGAAATACAAGGCGTCGAATGCGCTGCCGGCAGCCTTATTTTTACGTACCAGCGGTTTGTTGACGTCGGCGGCCACATTCAGGCGGTGTGCGCCGGACAGACGCCATGCGAATTGCGAACCGGCGCCGATGTTGGCAGGCAACGATACGTCGTAGCCCTCGCCCATATCTAATTTGCCACCTACATTGGTGAGGGCTGCGCCGAATGTCCATTCGTTGTCGCCGACCGGTAGTCGGCAGTAGAGGCCGATGTCGATTGCCATCGTATGGGCGGTGAGCAGGGCAAATGCGCGGTCGCGCTCCATGTAGTTGACCGCAATATAGCGGAAGGCCAGCCCCATCGAAAACCATTGTCCGAAATGTTTCGCGTAGCCGACGTCCACTGCCCAATCGATCGGCGTTGCGGTATAATCCGTCCATTCATTATCCGACACGATCTCGCCAGCCGAAAAATAATGCAGCGATGCGCTGACGGCCTGTGTGCCGAATGTTTTATAGCCCGATAAATAAGCGACATTCATGCCGCCTACCAGATTCGACATCCATGGGATGTAAGAAAGTTGTACGCCGCCGTTGTCTCCGGCAAAAGCGTATTTGGCTACGTTCCAATGTTGCGCTGCGGCGTCGGGCGAGGTAGCCAGTCCGGCATTACCCATGCCTGCCGCGCGGGCGTCGGGCGCAATCGAAAGCACTATAGGCGCTTGCGCCTTGCTCGAAGGTATAAATAGGAGGCTACACACTAAGAGGGTTAAATATCTCATATATCGGTTAAATATAAGGTGTGCAATAAACCGGCGCAAACAGACAGGTGGTTAACGGCTATTCGAATTGCAGTTCGGCAGTTCGCCGGTTTTTTGCCGTAAAAAATTTCCGTTGAAAAAGCAACAGGTAAATAACGCCGATACTGATGGAGGCATCGGCGATATTAAAAATCGGGCGGAAGAACACAAAATCTTGACCGCCCCAAAACGGTATCCAGTCGGGCAACGTGGTTTCAATAAGCGGGAAATAGAGCATATCTACCACATTTCCGAAAAGGAACGGCGCATATCCGCCGCCTTCGGGAAGGAATGTGGCCACCTGATTCACCGAACTGTCGAACAGCAAGCCGTAAAACATACTGTCGATAATATTCCCCGCAGCGCCAGCCAGAATCAAGGCAAACCCGACCATGACGCCCACAGGCGTTGTCGTCCGGCGTTTCAGCCTGACCAGCATCATGCCGATGAGCGTTACCAGCACGACGCGAAATAAACTGAGTAATAACTTACCGATGTCGCCGCCGAATTTCATCCCAAAGGCCATTCCTGAATTTTCGGTAAAATGCACCAAGAACCAATTGCCGAACACCGAAAATTCCCGGTCGAGCGGCATCGTAGTCTTAATCCATATTTTTATTATCTGGTCGAAAGCGACCACTGCAACAATAATGATCGCCGTGATTTTCCCGGGAGTTAATTTCATGTTATACTGATAGGAGATTGAGGTATTTAATACGCTACCGGTTATTTTCCCGCTTTGGCTTCGATGCTCAAAGTAGCATGGGGTACTGACAGCAGGCGTTCTTTCGGAATCAACTTGCCGGTTTCGCGGCAAATACCATAGCTTTTGTTTTCGATACGAATCAGCGCCGCCTCCAGCGAATTGATAAACTTTTGTTGCCGCAACGCCAACTGCCCGGCTTCTTCCTTCGACAGGGCCGATGCACCTTCTTCGAGCACATTAAAAGTAGGGGCCGTATCTTCGGTATCGTTACTGCCGGTGTTGATAACACTCGATATCAGCAATTCATAATCCCGCCGGGCTTTATCCAGTTTTTCCAGAATTAATACTTTAAATTCTTGCAATTCCTTGTCGCTATAGCGTTGCTTTTCCTGTGGTTGCAGGCCGGTCGCTGCTATTGTTACGTTGCTTTCTGTTGTCATAAAGATATCCTCCATAAAATTTTCAAGGTGCGAAGATAGTTTTTTTTTATGAGATGCACAATTTTTTTACACTTCTTAATAGGGCTGACGCATCTAATACATATGTGATGATGTAATGATGTGGTGATTCATTGCTCCGACGGAATGAAGATTCCTCGACTCCGCTCGGAATCTCCCGCGTTCTGCACCGGCGCTTTGCGCACCTCTCCCCCGCTGGCGGGGGTGCCGACAGGCGGGGGTGGACTTAAC
>JAIRKX010000082.1 GCA_031259805.1 Prevotellaceae bacterium
GAACAATTCGGCTATGAACTGTTTTTTGTATTCGTGGCTTTAGCCATGATTCCAGCCCTCGTGTTTTCGCGCGTAGTGCCGTTCACACACACAGAAGAACTAAGAACTAAGAACTAAGAGTTAAGAACTAAGAACTAAGAGTTAAGAATTAAGAACTAAAAATGAATACACAAAAAAATTTATCCATGCCGTGGGAAGATAAGCCGGCAAACGAAAAAGGCGTAATTTGGCGCTATTCGGCCAATCCCATTATTCCACGCGACCTGCTAAGCACGTCGAACAGCATTTTCAACAGCGCCGTAGTGCCTTTCGGCGACGGCTACGCGGGCGTTTTCCGCTGCGACGACACCAACCGCCGCATGCGCCTGCATGCGGGCTTCAGCCGCGACGGCATACACTGGAATATTGAAGAGGACGACATCCGCCTCACCGGCGCCGACGCCGAAGTGGGCACATGGGTATATGGCTACGACCCGCGCGTGGTGTGGATCGACGACCGCTACTACATAACCTGGTGCAACGGCTACCACGGCCCCACTATTGGCTGCGCCTGGACTACCGATTTCAAAACATTTCATCAACTGGAAAACGCTTTCCTGCCTTTCAACCGCAACGGCGTGTTGTTCCCGCGCAAAATTAACGGCAACTTTGCCATGCTTTCGCGCCCCAGCGACAACGGCCACACGCCTTTTGGGGACATATTTTACAGCGAATCGCCCGACATGAAATTCTGGGGACGCCACCGCCACGTGATGTCGCCCGCCAAATTTGAAGACAGCGCCTGGCAGTGCACCAAAATCGGCGCAGGCCCCATTCCCATTGAAACCGCAGCCGGCTGGCTACTGATTTACCACGGCGTGCTGGCCTCGTGCAACGGCTTTGTCTACAGTTTCGGCTCGGCGCTGCTCGACCCGCACGAACCGTGGAAGGTGCTTGCCCGCAGTGGCCCCTACCTGCTCTCGCCGCAAAAAGACTACGAGTGCATGGGCGATGTGCCTAACGTAACATTCCCCTGCGCCGCCCTGCACGACCCGGCCACCGGCCGTCTTGCCATCTACTACGGCTGCGCCGACACCGTGACCTCGCTGGCTTTTGGCTACATCGACGAAATCGTAGCATTCACCAAACGTACCAGTATTGTGTGACAATCGAATATTGCCTGCAGGGGTGTTGTTTAAACTATGACTTTTTTGATTTATGTGATTTCATTGATCACTGCTCATTGTTCTTGTCCCGACAGAACGCCTTCCGCTTCAAGCTGAAAATAAGTTTCATCACCGCCTCTACATCTGAAAAGTCGGCGATGACTTCGGAGGTATAGGTGCGGATGGTTTCTTCCGGTAAGGTGGTGGCGAGACCGATGACGCGCATGTCGGCGTTTTTGGCGGCGGTCAGGCCGGCTGTCGAATCTTCAAATACGACACACTGTGCCGGCGTTACGTCCAAATCATCGGCGGCCAGCAGGTAACACATCGGGTGGGGTTTACCTTGCGTGATGCGGTCGGCAGATACGATGGTGTCGAACAGACCGCGTATCGGGAGCGTACGGAAGACAATCGCCAGTTTGTCGTCGTCCGAGCTGGTTACCAATCCCATTTTGACGCCCGTTTGTTTCAATGCATACAGAAAGGCCATCGCGCCGGGGATGGGAATCATCTCTAATTGTAAATCGAAAGCGTGATTGGCAGCGGCTATTTTCTGCCGGACGGCTTCGGGCAGGTGGGAAAAATAGTCGGCGAGAATGTTCGGGAGCGTTGTGCCCTTTATCCGTTGGCCGAATGATGGAATATCCGGGCGGTATCGTTCGCCTATTTGTTGCCAGAACACATCGTATTGCGGTTCGGTATCAATAAGGACGCCGTCCAAATCAAACAGGACGGCGAGGGGTGCAGGACGGTTCTCCGTAAAATCAGGCTTTTCCGTAAAATTGTGCATAGTGTTATTCCTCCATTGTACTGATAAAATGATTGATTACCGCTTTTATTTCCATATAACTGTATCCGTCGCCCAACGCTTTCTTGAGTGGTGAGAGAGTGATCGGTTCGCCTTTCACAACCGATTGTACCAGCGGTAGGATCATGTCGATTTTCTCCTGCGCGACAAGATCGGTTACAGCCAATTCGCCGCTTTTCACAAAATCTACCAAATGCCCTTCGATGGTCGACACGGCATAATTCCGTTCTTTGGCAATGTCGGCAATGGTTTTTCCCTGTCGGAACAGGTGCAGGCTTATGCGGCTTGTCTCGGCCCTGTCGACCCGCGGCGCTTTTTTCGTTTTCGGTGGAGTATCCGTCGTGCTCGGCGGACGCAGAGGTGGCAGTACGACGTCGGGGAAGACCATCGGCGCGTCGTAGTAGCAGACGGCTGCCAGATTGGTCGTAAAACAAATGATGTCGCGTTCCAGTTCCTGCAGTTTCCGTCGGTATTCTCTGGCCTGTTTCACGTGTGTTAAGGTTTCCTTGTGTTGCTGTAAGGGGCGCAGGATTTTGGTTCGGATGTCGTCGTGGAAATAGACGACGGCTTTGGTGCATCGTTCCTTTAGCGTCGTCAGGTCGTCGATGTTCGCCTGCCGGCTGATGAGTTGCTCGAGTTGCTGTCGGAAACGTTGTGCAATTTGCCCCTGTTGCAGGGTGGTTTCATAAAGTTCTTCCGACAGTTCGTGCGCACTTTGCAGTTCGTCCGAAATTCTATCGGCCGTCAGGCGACGATACTCATGCAGCAAATTGCACAATGGCTGCCAGTCGAAATAGCGGATCAGCCGTTCGTTCCAGAAGCGGTGTTTGGCATCGTCGAGTACTTTGTGCAGGAGCTCGGTCGGCTGTTCGTTCTGCGAGAAGTCCCGTGCATAAGCACTGGTGCGGATACATTCAGGTGTTATCGGCGACTGCAGGACGATGCCTTCGAGCGACGTACAACGACTCAGCGCAACATACGACTGTCCGGCGGCAAATGACTGCGCGGCGTCGATCACCACCCGGTCGAACGTCAGCCCCTGGCTCTTGTGAATCGTGATAGCCCATGCCAGCCGTAGTGGGTATTGTTTGAATGCCCCCAATTGTTCCTCTTCAATTTCGTTCTTCTCCTTATTGACCGTGTAGCGTACATTTTTCCATGTTTCGGGTTCGATTTTAAACGCTTCTTTACCGTCCTTAGGTTGTACCCAAATCGTGCCGGACGAAAGGGCGGTGATTTCGGCAATCATCCCGTTATAGTATCGGCGGTCGTCGCCCGAATCGTTTTTAATGAACATGACTTGTGCGCCTTCTTTCAATTGGAGTTTCAAGTCGGTAGGCAAGGCATAATCAGGAAATTCGCCTGTTACTTCGCCCGTGAACACTTGTGCCGGCTGCGGGATAGCTGCCAGTCGGTCGGCATTAATCCGATCGGCCTGATAATTGTGCGAGCACAAGATAATCGCGCCGCTGTTGTCCTCCGGCATGTAGCCGGGGCGGTAACGGGCATTGAGCAGCGCATGGTCGGTCTCCGACAGTTCGTTGTTGCGTACACGGTTGAGTAACTCGACAAACGTCTGTTCGCGCTGCCGGTATACCGTTTTTAATTCCAGATACAATGGCGGCGCGGACTGCAATACTTTAGCATGAAAGAAAAACGGGCTTTCGTAATAGGTCTTCAACAGCGCCCATTCGTCGTCCTTTACTACCGGCGGCAACTGGAACAGATCGCCGATGTAAAGCATCTGCAATCCGCCGAAAGGCTTATAGCTACGCCTGATGAACCGTAGCGTAGCATCGATGGCGTCGAGCATGTCGGCGCGCAACATGCTCACTTCGTCGATAATCAACAATTCGGTCTGCCGCAGCAGGTCTCGTTTCTGTTTGCTGAACTTATACGTATCTTTCAGGCGGCTGTTCGGAATGTAAGGCTCAAAGGGCAATTGGAACAAGGAATGCAATGTTACGCCGCCGGCATTAATTGCCGCCACGCCCGTAGGCGCCGCCACCAACGTATGCTTGCGACTGTTTTGTGAGATATATTTCAGAAAAGTCGTTTTCCCCGTACCGGCCTTCCCCGTTAAAAACAAATGTTGCGAAGTCTGATTCACAAACTCCACCGCTAAACGAAAAACAGGATCATGATTAGTATCGGTCATAAAATTTCCTCTGTAAATAATGATGCAAAGATAGTTATTTTATGGGAGAAAAATAGATGACAGGGGGGTGCATTTCAAATTGTCGACGTCCGTCGGCTAAAGCCGACGGCAATAATAACGCATCACTTTCAACCTCCAACTCTTCGTTTTTATCGGATCGGATCCCATAGAAGGTCGGGCTTCACCCTCGCAAAGACGCGCTTCGGGCTTTGCCCTCGCAATGCGGGAGATTCCTCCTGCTTCGTTCCTCGCAGTTCGGAATGACGGGGCGGCGGAAAGTGATTGGAGAGCGGTTGGGCGGCGGGTGCGGAGGGAGGAATCTCTTGACCGGAGCGCACGCACCGGATTGCTTCGGGCTTCGTCCTCGCAATGACGCGCTTCGGGCTTTGCCCCCGCAATGACGGCTACGATAAGCCGGGTTTGCGACAATTTAAAATACACCCATGGCCTGTACTCTTCTACCCTGTACCCTCTTGCAGGCAGTTCCTAATTTTTTTTTTCTTTTCCGTTGCGTAGTTGATGCCGGTTAGTTGTTATTATAGTAACAAGGCAATAGTGATTATTTAGTATTAACCATTCTTTATTTAAGATACAGTTTTTATTTACATGAGCGATTACGTAAACAAAGTTATAGCGTTATATACGTCGAGCGACACCAATCCCTCCCCGGAAAGGTTTCACCAATGGTTAACGGACAACCATTTTGAAGCGGAAAAAGCGGAGGCCTTGCTTCGCTTGTGGAATCAAGCATCCAACATACCGGCGGAAAGTACGCTGGCGGCGCTGATGTCGTTGAATTTAAAATCGCAACTCAACACCCGCCGGACGATCGGACGCCCCGCCGTATGGAGATATGCCGCCGCTATTGCATTGTGCCTTTCATTGGCCGCAGCGTACATCTTTACGCAACAATCGTCGCCCGCCCCCCTGTTTGTCGAATACTTTACCGGCTCCGGCCAGACCGAGACCCTCGAACTGCCCGACGGCAGTATCGTACAAACCAATTCGGCGACATTGATTGTATACCCCGATAATTTCGGCAAAGACACCCGGACGCTATACCTGTCGGGCGAAGCGAATTTCAAAGTAGTGAAAAACCCTGACGCGCCCTTTGTCGTGAAATCCAAATACACGGAAGTCGTGGCGTTGGGCACGGAATTTACCGTGTCGTCATACGCCGAAGACAAGGATGTGAAAGTAACCCTTATCAGCGGACGGATAAAGGTGGAAGCCACCGACAACCGTACCGATTTCATCCTCGAACAAGCCGGCGAACAATTTGTATATAACAAACAGCAAAAACAATATGCCATCAATCAGGTCGACCTGTACGACGCTACCGCATGGCAACGGAGCGAGTTGGTATTCCGGGGCATGACGATTCCCGACATCCTGACGGTATTGGAACGCAGGTACGCCGTATCGTTCCAGTATAATTTCTCGTCGATCAACGACGACAAGTTCAATTTCTATTTTAAAAAAGAAACATCGCTGGTCGACATCATGGACATCATCAAAACCGTCGCCGGCACGTTCGATTACACGATTACCAACCGATTTTAGATAATGGACGCCAAATAAGCAAATCAACAATAATATGTCAAACTTAAAAAAATACTACTGCCATGGAAACATAACCACACTTTTATCAAAACGGCTATCCGTGCTATACGCCGGAGTAGCGGCCTCATTAATTAAAGTATTCACGTTTTTTATTAACCCATTTTAGTTTTTTTATGAACGATCTAATTAAAACAAAATTAAATGTACTGTTCTTCTTATTATTATTCCTCCCCCTGTGGTCGTATGCGCAAAGCGATGTACGGATAACCATCGGCAAAGGCACCTTTACCGTAAAGGAAGCTTTGCAGCGGGTGGAAAGACAGTCGCAAATGTCGGTGGCTTACAATGAATCAAAAATCAACGGCAACAAAGAAGTCGCCTTGGATATTGTGAACCGTCCGTTAGACGAAGCTCTTCGCACGATACTTGCCGGGAGCGGGTTTACCTATCAAATTAAAGATAGCTATATCATGATAGTACCCGAGCCGGAGATCTTGCAGCACCCTATTACCGGTAACGTTACCGACCGCTACGGCGCTCCGCTCATCGGGGCCAGCGTGGTGGTTAAAGGCACGTCCAAAGCTACGGCGGCGGATGTCGACGGGCGCTACACCATCGCCGGAATAGAAGCAGGGCAGGTATTAGTATTCTCGTTCCTCGGTTATAACCCACGAGAAATAACCATTGGGAATGAAACCACTTACAACGTGGCGCTCGACGAAACCCTCGCGGCGCTTGACGAAGTAGTGATTACCGCTCTCGGCATTAAACGTGCCGAAAAAGCGTTAAGTTACAATGTCCAGCAAATCGGCATGGGGGATATTACCACCGTGAAAAACACGAATTTTATCAACTCGTTAGTCGGTAAAGTCGCTGGAGTAGCCATTAATACCGGATCGTCGGGCGTCGGCGGCGCTACGAAAGTAGTCATGCGCGGGTCGAAGTCCATCGAGCAATCGAACAATGTGCTGTACGTTATCGATGGCATCCCCATGTACAACAACAGGGGTTCGGGCAACGGCGGACGGGGCGACGAATTCGGCGCTAACGGCTCTACGGAGGCCGTGGCTGACCTCAATCCCGAAGACATCGAAAGCATGTCGGTGCTGACGGGTGCGGCGGCAGCGGCATTGTACGGCAATCAGGGCGCGAACGGCGCGATTGTCATTACCACGAAAAAAGGCGTGGCCGGCAAACTCGAAGTCAAGTTCTCGAGCAACACCGAATTTCTTACGCCGTTGGTATTACCCCGTTTCCAGAACCGGTACGGCACGGGCGACCTGCTGACCGAAGGCGGTTCGCCTATCAAAAGCTGGGGACAGCGGTTAGTTTCCGAAAATTACCAGGGGTACGACCCTGCCGCCGATTTCTTCGAGACCGGTACGGTATTTACCAATTCGGTTTCTTTGGCCACCGGCAACGATAAAAACCAAACCTACGCGTCGGTGGCGGCCGTCAATTCCAATGGGGTGATCCCAAACAACCAGTACGACCGCTACAATTTTACGTTCCGGAATACAAGCACGTTTCTGAAGGACAAAATGACCCTGGACATCGGCGGAAGCTACATCATGCAAAAAGACCAGAACATGATTAACAACGGGGTGTATTCCAATCCCCTGTCTTCGGCTTATCTGTTCCCGCGGGGCGATGATTTTGACATGGTGCGCGTCTTTGAACGCTACGATGCGTCGCGCCGTATCAATACGCAGTACTGGCCGCAGGGCGAGGGCGATTTCCGCCTGCAGAATCCCTACTGGATTGCCTACCGCAACCTGAAGAACAACGACCGGAAACGCTATATGATGAACGCCACGCTGAGTTATGATATTCTGGATTGGTTGAATGTAACGGCGCGCGCACGGATGGATAACACCCACAACGTGTATACCGAAAAATTGTATGCCAGCACCAACGCGACGCTGGCAGGCGTGAACGGGCGCTTTTCGAGTTCCAAGTCGGAAGATCGGCAAACGTATGCTGACGTGCTGGTAAATATCAACAAACGGTTTGATGATTTCACTCTGGTCGTCAATGCCGGCGCCAGCATCAGCGACAATAAGTACGACGCTCTGGGCATCAACGGCAATATTCGTGATGACGGGATTCCGAACGTATTCAACGCATTTCAGTTGGACAAGGACAACCAGCAACCGACGCCGGACGGATGGCAGACACAGTCGCAAGCCGTTTTTGCCAGCGCCGAAATCGGATACAAGGGCGCGTATTACCTGACGCTCACCGGTCGCAACGATTGGGAATCGGCGTTGGCAAACACCGAGACCACTTCGTTCTTCTATCCTTCGGTAGGAGTTTCCACGGTGCTGTCCGAGATACTGCCTTTGCCTCGACAGATCGACTATTTGAAACTTCGCGCTGCCTACACGCAAGTAGGTACGCCTATTCCGCGCAACATCTCTACGCCGACCTACATATGGAACAACTCCACCGGCTCATGGGCGACCGAATCCATCTATCCGATACGGGTATTTAAGCCCGAAAGCACGATTTCGTGGGAAGTGGGATTGACGGCGCGGTTCTTGCGTCATTTCTCCTTCGATTTCTCGTGGTACTATACCAATACCGTGAATCAGACCTTCCAGCCGCCGCTGTCCGTATCGTCGGGTTACTCGACCATATACATGCAGACGGGGAACGTCCGGAATACCGGTATCGAAACCGCCTTGAGCTACGCGAACAAATGGGGCGATTTCGCATGGAATACCAGTGTGGTCTTCGGATTGAACCGCAACCGGATCGAAGAATTGGTGAACAATGCCATCCACCCGCAGAACGGACAGTTGATTAACATCGACCGGATGGTAGCCGGCGGGATGGGGCAGGCCTCCTTTATCCTCAAACCCGGCGGCACGCTGGGCGACCTCTATTCGGCACAAGACCTGAAATACGACAGCAACGGCCAGATATATGTCGACGCCGAGGGCAAAATTCAGGTCGTCAACACCGACGATATTTACTTAGGGAGCGTATTCCCCAAGAGCAACCTGTCGTGGCGCAACGATTTTGCATGGCAAAACTTCCATTTGAACGTACTGGTATCTGCACGGTTCGGCGGGGTGGTTTATTCCGCTACGCAGGCCGCGTTGGATGCTTACGGCGTATCGGAAGCGTCGGCTGTGGCACGCGATAACGGCGGGGTGGTCATCAATGGAGGAGACATGCTCGATGCGCAGATTTGGTACACCACCGTCGGCGCCAGTTCGGGCATCCCGCAATATTACATCTACAGCGCTACCAATGTACGCCTGCAGGAACTCAGTTTCGGGTACACCATCCCGCGAAGCACGCTCTTCGGTGTGGCTGACCTGACCGTGTCGCTGGTGGCCAATAACCTGTGGATGATATATTGCAAAGCGCCGTTCGACCCCGAAACAGTAGCCACTACAGGCAACTACTTCCAGGGAATCGACCACTTTATGATGCCCAACCTGCGCAGTGTCGGCTTTAACATTAAACTGAAATTTTAAATCATGCAAACTATGATACAGATTAAATCATTCTACAGAATTGCTTTTGTTGTCCTGCTGATAGCCGCTTTTCAGGCTTGCACGGGCGACTTTGAGAAAATAAACCGGAAACCCTATGAGGTAACCGGAGAAGAAATGGAGCGCGACGGCTACAATATCGGCGCTTCGTTAATCGGGTTGCAAAACTTGGTAATCCCCACACAGGAAAACCTGCACCAGTTCGTCGAAGCGCTGTTGGGCGGGGAGTTCGGTGGTTACATTGCCGCCATTCAACCCTGGGGCGAGGGATGCTTTGCTACCTACAACCCGCCGATAAACTGGAACCGCGTGCTCTTCAACGACGTGATCACCGGCGTATATCCCTACTACGACCAACTGCGCGCTATTACCGACGATCCGGTAGCGCTGGCGCTGGCGCAGTTGTACCGCGTGGCGGCCATGCACCGTGTAACCGACGCCTACGGGCCGATTCCCTACTCGAAAGTGGGCGCTTCGGAGAATAGCGACGCCCTTGCGACGGCCTACGACTCGCAGGAAGACGTGTACAAAAACATGCTGGCCGACTTGAACGAAGTCATCCGCGTGCTGACCGAGAACCGCTATGCCGACGCCTCGTACTACGCTAAATTCGACAACGTCTACAGCGGCGTGATTGAACGATGGGCAAAGTTAGCCAACTCGCTAAAGCTGCGTATAGCTATCCGAATGGCCTATGCTGCGCCGGCGCTGGCGAAGACAACCGCCGAAGAAGCCGTAGGGCACCCGATCGGGGTGATCGTCGACAATGCCGACAATGCCTTCCTGCAAGTGGTCAAAAACCCGTGGGATTTGCAGGTGAACGACTGGAACGACGCCCGCGCCAATGCCGACATCGTGTCCTACATGAACGGCTATCAGGATCCGAGAAGGGAGAAGTACTTCACCCTCTCGACCTTCTCCGGTGGCGGCTATGTAGGCATGCGCGGCGGGGTAATAGCTACGGCCAAAGACCCTTTGTTGCCCTGCTCGAAACCCATCGTCTCCGGGCCTACCGAACCCATGCTCTGGATGAATGCCGCTGAGGTGGCCTTCCTCAAAGCCGAAGGCGCGTGGCGGGGATGGAACATGGGCGGCAGTACGGCGGAGGCCCTCTACAACGAAGGGATTACTCTCTCCTTCGGTCAATATGGGCTGGCCGGCGCCAACGACTATTTGAACAACGCAACCAGTATTCCGGCTGCCTATACCTATCCGTTGGGGAATGCGGCCTATAACTTCGGGCCGAACTCAGGCATTACCATTAAGTGGGACAATGCCGCGACCGACGAGCAGAAGCTCGAGCGCATCATTACCCAGAAATGGATTGCCATATTCCCGTTGGGCAATGAAGCGTGGGCGGAATTTCGCCGCACCGGATACCCGAAGTTTGCTACAGTAGTAACCAACAGCAGCAACGGAACCGTCGCGGCAGGCGCGTTTATCCGGCGGCTGGTATTCCCCGATACCGAGTACCAGCGCAACGCCGCTAACGTGGCCGAGGCCGTGAGGCTGCTCGGCGGGCCGGATTCGCAAGGAACCAAACTCTGGTGGGACAAGAAGAATTAGAAATGAATCTAACAATTACATGTATGAAAAGTATAATAAAACGCATTGGAATAATAGCGCTCTCAGTAGCGCTGGCGGCGGCGATGACCGCCTGTAGCGAGTGGACGGAGCCGGAATCTCTGCCTATCGAACGGCCTACGGTCGAAGCGGAAAACCCGGTACTCTACCAGCAATACCTCGATAACTTGAGGAATTATAAGAAATCATACCACCCGGTGCTGATCGGGTGGTTCGACAACAGCGACAAGTCGTTTGTAAGCCGTGCCATGCATATTGAGGCGCTGCCTGACAAGATAGACATTGTCGCGCTGATGTATCCCGACAACCTCGTGGATGTAGAATTGAGGGAGATGGCTTCGATCCGAAAAGACAAAGGGACGAAAGTCAT
>JAIRKX010000084.1 GCA_031259805.1 Prevotellaceae bacterium
TTGATGGAAAATTTGTCGCTGATGATGTTCCACATGGTGTAAATGCGGTTTTCAATCTTTGCCGAATCTGCGGCATAGCGGTTATGATAGTCCACATGCAGGTTGTTGTAGTGAACGTCGAGGGTAAAAACGACAATAGCTATCACAATAATCAATACTGTCGGCATCAAGACTTTTACGAATAACGATTTTGTTTTCATTTGCTTATTTTTTACAATACTAAGAACAGGGAATTTTTAACAAAACAAAAGTAGGGCATGGCTGTTTCTTTATTATTACAAAAGTGATAACAACCGGTTACGATTTTTTGATTGCCGGGAAGCGTAAAGCGTGATACATCCGCCGCCGCAGGCATGCTTTACATCGGTCAATTCCTAATAATAAATGCTTTTGTTTATTAAAATGATTGATTATGGTACGTACGATTATTACACCGGAACAGACGGATATCCATTTATCAATACCGGAGACTTTAAAGGTGAATGTACCCTGTAAAGAATGGAAAGTAAACGTTGTCCGTGTCTCAAAATAATTCTTTATCTTTGCGATATGTAATATGGTCTATGAATACGCCAATTTTCGATAATATTGTCCAACTGAAAGGTGAATTGATTCCCAACGGGAGGCGGGTATGGTTATCGCCGACAAAACGAAAGGCCGGAATATGTTTTTCGGCACGAAAGATTTATTGCAAATCCATGAGAATATTTTATTGTGAATAAGAATGGCTTTAAAATAGCGGTTGTTTTATTTTTTCTATTCAGCGGCCACGCGGTACGGGCGGCGGAAGAGATCACTATTCTGTTTACGCATGATTTACATTCTATGTTTTTGCCGCATCGCCGGTTGGAAGACGGGGAAACGGTATGGCGCGGCGGCTATGCGCGTCTGTATACTGCCATCCGGCAGGCGCGGGCGCAGTATCCGAATAGTGTGTTGGTCGATGCGGGCGACTTTTCAAGCGGATCGTTTTTCTATATGCTTTTTCCTACCGACTGCGCAGAGTTGCAATTGATGGCGCAGATGCAATACGATGCCCTTACACTGGGTAATCACGATTTTGACTTTGGTACCGACGGGCTGGCCGATGCACTGACGGTCGTACACGAGGCCGGCGTTATGCTGCCGGTGGTTACGGCTAATATCAAGTTTCGTGATGCGTCGCTGGCGCGCCTGAAGACGGCCTTCGAGGAATATGGCGTGACGGAATATAAGGTGCTTGAGCGGGGAGGGCGGCGTATCGGCGTCTTTGGGATTATCGGCGATGAAGCGATTGTAAATGCTCCAGCAGCCGCGAAGATAGCGTTTGAAGATCGCTTTGCCGCCGCTGCCCGCATGGTGCAAAAATTGCGTTGCGACGAGCATGTTGATCTGGTGGTTTGCTTGTCGCATAGCGGTACTGAAGCCGATAAAAAGCGTTCGGAAGATGAGCAATTGGCGGCTGCCGTGCCGGGCATTGATGTTATCGTGAGCGGTCATACACATACCGTGTTGCACGAACCGCTAAGGATTCATCGTACATTGATCGTCTCATCCGGTTGCTATGCCGCCTATTTGGGTGTACTTACGCTTTTCGATGCGCCGGAGGGTGCGGCAGAGGGCGCTTCTGTTTCGTTCCGCTATCGCCTGATTCCTATTGATAGCACGCTGGCTGAAGATGAGCCGCTGGCCGCCACTATAGAGTCATTTAAGGAGAGACTGAATGCTGTATATTTTGATTCGTTAGGCCGGTATATGGACGATACGGTGGCGTTCAATCCATCCGGCATACCGGCGGCAGGGCGTTTGATTGCCGAGGCGCTACGGCATGTAAATCGTCCGGACGGTCTTCGGGAACGGCCTGTGGCCGTTGTTCCGGATGGGGTGGTTCGCAGTGGCCTGCCGGACGGATGGCTGACCGAAGAGCAGGTGTTCGCTATGCTGTCCCTCGGTATCGGGAACGACCGGAAAGCGGGCTATCCGCTGATTCTTGTTTACCTGAATGGCAAAGAACTGTGGAATCTGTGTGAAATCGACGCATCGTGCGCGCCGCTGTTTCCGGCGGCACAACTGTCGCTGGCAGGGGTGAAGTATGCCTGCAATCCGCACCGGCTCTTTTGCAACAAGGTGACGGAGGTGTGGGTCGAGAATAATGAGGGGCAGTATATGCCGCCCGATAAAAAGGCGCTGTATCCCGTTATCGGCGACCTGTATTCCCTGCAAATGTTGGGCGCTATCCGCCGGTTGACTTACGGCATCCTATCGTTGCAACCGAAAGATGCGCAGGGGCAGCCGATTGAGGATTATCAAAAACATATCCTCACTTTGTCCAACGGGCTTGAATATAAGGAATGGCTTGCACTGAGCGACTATTTGCGGTCTTTCCCCGACAGGCATGTGCCGACAGACTTAGTCCTGTCCGAACAGCGTCAAATCATAGACGATCCGTCCCCTGCCGCCCGGCTCGCGCACCCGAATGGCTTTGCCCGGCTGGTTTACGGCATCGTACTGGTCGTTGCGGCCGGTATCACAGGATTGGTCGTTTTCGGCATCCGCCGGATGCGCAAACGCGCCCGACGGCAATCACGCACCCGATGAAAACCGACAGGCATCATTTACATATAGGAGTATTCGGACGGCGCAATGCAGGCAAAAGTTCCGTCATTAACCTGCTGGCCGGGCAGGATGTGGCTATTGTGTCGGCCATGCCCGGCACGACGACCGACCCTGTAAGAAAACGGATGGAGATCTTCGGACTCGGCCCGGTAACGTTGATCGACACCGCCGGCATCGACGACGAAGGGGCATTGGGGCAGTTACGCACCGCAAAAAGCCGGCAAATCATCGACCAAATAGACGCCGCGATTGTCGTAATGACCGACAACCGGATAACCGTATTTGAAGAAACATTGATGCAGTCATTTTGCGAAGCAAGCATCCCTTTCCTTGTCTTGCACAACAAGGCCGACCGGCAAAAAGCCACGTCCGAAACCCGCGCCCTGATCACGGGGAAATATGCCGCTTCGGTCATTGACTTTACGGCATTGCCCACTGCTGACAGGGAATCAGCCGTACAAACGATAGCCGGGGCCTTGCAGGCAGCGCTTCCGTCGTCTGTCGCCCGCCGCCCTTCGTTGCTGGACGGACTGATGCAGCCCGGAGACATCGTGCTACTCGTAACGCCCATCGACAGCGAAGCGCCCGAAGGCCGCCTGATTTTGCCACAGGTGCAAACTATTCGCGATGTGCTCGACAATCACGGCATAGCGGTAGTTGTCAAAGAAACGGAAGTCGCTACGTTTTTGCAAACGACCGCTAAACCGCCGGCGTTGGTCGTTACCGACAGCCAGCTTTTCGGGAGTATCGACAAGGTGATTCCGCGCACTATCCCGCTGACCGGCTTCAGTATTCTATTGGCACGTCATAAGGGTGATTTTGAATACTACTTGAAGGGTACGCCTGCCATCAGCCTCTTGCGTACCGGCGACCGCGTACTGATTATGGAAAGTTGCACCCACCAAAACACCTGCGAGGACATCGGGCGCGTGAAAATACCGAATCGACTCCGACAATTTACCGGCTACCCGCTGAAAATAGAAGTACTGTCGGGCTTGTCGCCGCTGCCCGCCGACGTGTCCGCCTATGCGTTAGTCATTCAATGCGGCGCTTGCATGATTACCGCCCGCCAACTGCACAACCGTCTCCATCCCTTTATTGCCGCCGGTGTACCGGTAACCAATTACGGCATGACCATTGCCTACATGCAGGGGATTTACGAGCGGGCAGTAGAATTAGGCATTAGGAATTAAGAATTGGCTGCCATGTCCTGACCCAGGTTGGCGCCAAAAAGGAGGCCAAAAGAGGACAAAATGTACAAAGAAGAACGATCGGTATAGTGTTTGCTTTAAGCAGAAAGTAGCAGGGCTGACGCATCTAAAATATATTCGTTTTCACTGGCTGATAGAAAATTCCCTGCACCGGGCGCTTTGCACGGCCTTGCGTCAAGGAGCAGATTCCGCCGCTGCGTGCGCGAGGAACGAGCGCAACACAATGAACTAAGAACTAAGAGTGGCTTTGTTGCAACGAATAACATATTTGTATAGCAGTAAGTTATGATTAATAAAATTTTGTCGTATT
>JAIRKX010000063.1 GCA_031259805.1 Prevotellaceae bacterium
GTTGGTAAAGTTTCCCATCCGGTTGGTAAAGTTTCCCATCCGGTTGGCAAGGTCATTCTTTACTTTCTATTTTCAACTTTTCCGGTTTGCTAAGCTATACGCCTAAATGCAGGGTTTTGCCAATGAGCCGTAATGCGTCCGTCGCTGCAGGCGCGCTTTATGGATTTATCATTTCGGTATTACGAAATTGAAGGATTTCGTAGATGTACTCCAGTGCGGCTGCAGCGCGGCTGCCGGGATTTAGTTCCAGCGCTTTTTTGTAGGCGTTAATTGCATCGCCCCACTGTTGTTGTTGTTGGGAGGCTTTGCCGGATTGGTAATAATCTTCGTCGGTAAGGGAAGTATGCATGAAGTATCAGGCGTTAGGAATTGCCTGCGGGCGCTCGTTGCTCATCACTCGTTACGCCTTTCCGGCAGGTCAAGATACTTACTTCATAGAGGATATACAGCGGAATGGCTGTGAGTAGCATAGAGACGGCGTCCACTGTGGGGGTGATGACGGCGGCCAGCGCCATCAGAATAACGATGGCATGGCGACGGTATTTGCGCAGGAAACGGCGGTCGAAAAGCCCGAGACGCGAAAGGAGATTGACGATGATCGGCAACTGGAACACCAGTCCCATCACCAGCACCAGCGGGGTGAGCAGCCCGATGTACGATTGCAGCGAAAACATGTTTTCGATCGCATTGCTCACATAGTACGTCCAGAAAAACTGCAGGGCAAGGGGGAAAATCATGATGTAGGCCATCACCACGCCGCAGTAGAACAGGAATGACGAGGAGATAAACGCAATCCGGATGCCGCGCTGCTCTTTGGGGTAGAGCGCCGGCGCAACGAACCGCCACAGTTCCCATAGCAGGTAAGGGAATCCGAGTATCAACGCCACCCAAAAAGCCGTCGTAATATGAATGATAAATTGCGACGAGACATTTATGTTTATCAATTTAATTTGAAAGGCATCGGGGCACAGGTTAATCGACGGCAGGTATCGGCTCAGGAAGCCGCCCAGCGAGCACAGCCAGCGGTAAAGGACAAAGTCGGACGAGCAGGGGCCGAAGATAATCGTATCGAAAATAAATGATTTATTCAGGAACACCAGCAGCATCAGTACGACCAACGTCAGAATTATGCGGAATAGCATCCGCCGCAATTCTTCGAGGTGTCCCCAAAACGATAGCTCTTTATCGGCCATGCTCGCGTCTATTCGAGGTCTTTTTTAATTTCGCCTTCGACGTCCTTCATGCCTTCTTTAAAACTGCGGATGCCTTTACCCATGCCTTTCATTAATTCGGGAATCTTTTTGCCGCCAAACAGTAGCAGTACCGCCAGTACGATAAGAATAATTTCGGTCGTTCCCAACCCAAAGACCAATCCGTTGAATAATGTTAATGATGTCATAATTATTGATTTTTTTGCAAAGGTAGGAAAAGAAGTTGAGAATTGAAAACAGTTCCCCGACCCCATTGTCTGCACTTTGATTCGTGTGATTCGTGTGATTGATATGATTACCCGCATGGTTGTCCCCCGCTGGCGGGGGTGCCGGCAGGCGGGGTGGAATGATTGGGAGTAGCGACGGATCAGGGTGCAGACATCAAAAAGGACGGAGCTGACTGCCTCGTCCTTTTCATAACTGTGGTGAGAGACCCTCTCACCGAGTGGTGAGAGACCTTCTCACCGAGTGGTGAGCCACCCTCTCACCGAGTGGTGAGAGACCCTGCACCGCTCTGTTCAGCCACCCTGCACCGCTCTGTGCAGCCACCCTGAACAACTCTGTGCAGTCACCCTGCACCGTCAATACCTTGTCGAATACCACTGTACGCGGTTCGTTCAGGAATCTATTGTCGGAGCCCGTATACTGCGTCGTTACCTCTAACTTGTACGCGCCGGCGGCGTCGGCGAAACGGGTTTGTACGTAAGTACGGAAATTTTGCCTATCTTTGTTCTCCGAACGTAACAACGCAACAACTAAACAGCTCGACAATGAAACAGCTCCTCTTACTTCTTCTCGCCGCCACCTTACTGGCCTCATGTACGAAGGTAGACAACGGTAAAATCTCCTATATCACCCACCAGATCGAAGTCGGCGACACCCTTGAGATACCCCTTAGCGCCACCCGTGCCGACACCGTCGTAATACGGGCGACTCTCTTGCTTTCCGACATTTTGGAAGCCCCCTATATCGCCCGGTTACTCAGCGCCAGTTTCGACGACGGGTCGGTCGCCGTCGAAGGCCTCGACGCCACAGGGCGCCACCTCACCCTCGACAGCCTCTGCCTCACTGTATATGATCGTGCGAACAACATCCACCCCTTGCCGAGCTTCTTCCACTTCGGCGACATCAGCGCCGATCGGACAATCACCCGCTCCCCGGCGCCGGAGTTCCTGCGGTCGCTGTTCTTCTGCTTTGACAACCGCGCGTACAACCTCGACATCTCCATATTCTACATCACCAACGACGCATTCGGCCAGCAGGACAACATCCGATTAAAAATCCGCCTACGCGGAACATTCGACTACGCCGAACTGCTCGACGAATAACCGTCCCGCTATTTTTCCCGATTTTTGCACCGATTACCAACGTCCATACAATGATGCCGATTAATGTCGCCGCCGTATCGTACCTCAACACCGTACCCTTCCTCCACGGACTGAAACAGTCTGCGGTGGCGCGATACGTCCGGTTATCGCTCGCTCCCCCGGCACAATGCGCCGCCATGATCGTCGCCGGCCACGCCCACATCGCCCTGACGCCCGTAGCCGCCATCCCCCAACTAAAAAAATACACCCTCGTCGCCGACTACTGCCTTGGGGCCGTAGCCCCCGTACGCACGGTCGTCCTCCTCTCCGACACCCCGCTCGACGCTATCCGAACGATATACCTTGACACGCATTCGCGAACGTCCGTCGCACTTGTCCGCATCCTTGCCGAACGGTACTGGCATATCACGCCGACATTCGCGCCGCTGACGATGGACGCATTCCCTATCCAACCCAACGAAGGATGTGTGATGATTGGCGATAAAGTATTCTCGCACGAACAGCAATTCCTCTACCGCTACGACTTAGCCGACGAATGGATTCGCTTCACCGGCCTCCCCTTTGTATTTGCCGCATGGACGACCGTCAAACCGATCCCCCCGACGCTCCTGCGAATGTTCAACGAAGCCCTCGCTTACGGCGTCGCACACATCGCTGAGTCCGTCGCCGCCGAAGCCCCCGCATTCGACGCCACCCTCGCCATCGACTATTTAACAAACAATATACACTACCCCTTCGACGAAGATAAACAACGTGGAATGAACCTTTTTTTAACAATGAATACAGGATAAAAAGTACAGGGTACAGGGCACCTGCATCTCGAACCCTGCACCATTAAAGAATGAACGATGATAACGATTTTTTACAAGGATGATAAATTAATACACCGGTCGAGCGACTTGGCGATGTTGGACGAATTAGGCCACAATGATATTTTATGGATAGACCTCAACGAACCCAACGGAACGGAAAAAAGGCATGTCGAAGAATTTTTGCAGTTTCCCTTACAATCGCGGGCGCAGGCCGAAGAGATTGAAAGTTCGTCGCGTTATTCCGAAACCGAAGAAGCAATCTTTGCCAACAGTAACTTCCTCATTGCCGCTCCCGATACATACAACGAAGAGCCTGTGTCGTTCATCCTTGCCGAAGAAATACTGATCACCTTGCGCCATTCGCCCCTGCGCAGTTTTACCGACATCGAACGACGCCTGATAGCCAGCCATCGCATGTACCCCACCGGATACCATCTGCTCATCGCCATTCTTGAAAACCGAATCGATATGGACGCCGACATGATTGAGCTTCTTGCCAAAGAAGTCGCCCATCTCAGCAAGCGCATCGGCCTGGGCGAAACGGTCGACGAAGAAATACTGTTAGACATCAACCAGCTTCAGGAAAACACCATGCTCATCCGCGAAAACATCATCGACAAACAGCGCGTCATCTCGGGCATCTTAAAGAGCGACAAATTCCCCGGCGACATCTACTCCAAGCTCAACGTCCTGATGCGTGACATCAGTTCCCTGATCAACCATACCGACTTCAGTTTCGAGCGACTGGAATATATGCAGAACACCGTCCTCGGGTTGATCAATATCGAACAGAATAAAATCATCAAAGTCTTTACCGTCGTAACCGTATTCTTCATGCCCCCGACGCTCATTTCGAGTATATACGGGATGAATGTTGTCCTTCCCTTTGCCGATCTTGGGCGATGGAGTTTCCCGATTACCTTAGGCTTGATGGTCGCCTCGTTCCTTATCACGTGGATATATTTTAAACAGCGCAAAATACTTTAGATGAAACTCCGCTATATCCTCATTACGCTCATAGCCGTAGCCGCGACCGTCGACGGTCTTGTTCGGCTGCTGGTCGAAATGAACCACGCTACCCTCCGCCCCATCACGCTGTCGCAGGACGTTAAGGACATTAAGACCCCTGAAGTCCCTGAAGTCTCTGAAGTCCCTGAATCCTCAGATGCTTCAGAACCCTCAGAAATCCCGGAAACCTCGGAAACCTCGGAAACCACAGATGCCCGGGATTCCACTAAAGTCCGAAGCGACCACCATGTCTACGGCACGGTCTCAAGAATCGCCGTCCCTTCGAGCGACATCCGAATCCTCTTCCTCACCTTCAACGCCTACACCGACGACTACCCGGCGCTCTTCGACCTGTTAGAGCAGCGGCAGGTCAAAGCAACCTTATTCCTTACCGGCGTATGGGTACGACGCAATGCCGACCGGGCGCGGACGGTAGGCGCGCTGCCGGCCCTTTTTGAGATCGAGAACCACGGCAACCGGAATATCCCGCTCTCATCCCGTGGCGCGACGGTCTACGAACGACATGGCACGTCGACCATCGAGCAAGCATTACACGACGCTGCTGCCGGAGCAGAAGCGACCGAGCAGGCCACCGGACGGAAACCGCGCTACATCCGCCCATACTATAATTACATTGACAACGCCGTAGTACGCGCCTTAGGCGACCGGCAGATAACGACCATCGGCGCTACCATCCTGGCCGACGGCGGCGGGCTGTTCCGCAGCGAAAAGATTAAAAACAATATCCTCGACGCTCCACACGGCAGCATCCTGCTCTTTAACGTAGACGCCCGTTACCCCAACATTCTCGCCGGGCTACAGGCCGCGCTCGACGCTATCGAAAAGGAACGCCTCCCCATCCGCTTCGCCCACCTTGCCGACTACGAACCCTACTTCGACTACGAAAAATAACCCCCACCCTGCGTCCCCCGTACCATGCGCCCCTCATCCCGCCCTCCGCACCTGTTAGAAAACGTTCTGATCACCGCGCTGGCTGCCGAAGGTAAAGCCATTGCGCACGTCGACGGCAAGGCGCTGTTTATTCCCCATGCCGTACCGGGCGACGTCGTACACGTACAGATCACCCGACAACGACGGGCATACATGGAAGGCCGCATCACGACGCTGGTATCGCCCTCGCCCGACCGTGTGCCGGCGTGCTGCACACACTATGGAACATGCGGCGGATGCAGCCGCCAGACCGTCTCTTATCCTCTGCAACTGGCCTGTAAGCAACAGCAGGTTATTGACCAGCTGACGCGCATTGGAAAGCTATCCCTGCCGCCGGTGCAGCCCATCATCGGGGCGGAAAAGACCGTCGGCTACCGAAATAAACTGGAGTTTACCTTTTCTTCCAACCGCTGGCTGACGGATGAGGAAATCGCGCACGGCGACGACACGCTTGACCGACGTGCATTAGGATTCCACATACCCGGGCGGTTCGACAAAGTACTCGACATCGACACCTGCCACCTGCAAGCCGACCTGTCGAACGCCATTCGCCGCACGGTAAAACAATGGGCCATGCAAAACCGCTGCCCGTTCTACGACCTGCGCACTCACGCCGGATGGCTGCGAAACCTGATCATCCGCAACACCTCGACCGGCGAATGGATGGTCGTCGTCGTCTTTGCATACGACGACGACGCACCCCGCGAAGCACTACTACAGCACCTCGCCGCAACCTTCCCGTCGATTACCGCCCTCCTTTACGTCGTCAACAACAAATGCCACGACGCCATTACCGACCTGCCCGTACACCCCTTTGCCGGACGCGACTACCTCGAAGAAGAAATGGACGGACTGCGCTTCCGCATCAGCCCCAAGTCATTTTACCAAACCAATTCGGAGCAAGCCCTCCACCTGTACGGCGTCGTCCGCGACATGGCACAGCTCACCGGCGCAGAGCGCGTATTCGACCTCTACACCGGCGCCGGCACGATTGCCCTCTTCCTCGCCCGGCAGGCACAACAAGTAACCGGCATCGAGTATGTAGCCGACGCCGTAGCCGACGCCCAACGCAATGCCCTCCTTAACCACATCCCCAACGCCACATTCCTCGCCGGCGACATCAAAGACCTGCTCAACGAAGCATTGACCAACCGCCACGGCCGCCCCGACGTCGTCGTCCTCGACCCGCCCCGCGCCGGCATTCACCCCGACGTAGCGCAAGCCCTCCTGCGCATAGCCGCCCCCCGCCTCATCTATGTCAGTTGCAATCCCGCCTCGCAAGCCCGCGACCTCGCCATACTGTCCGCACGCTACGCCATCACCCGCATCCGGCCGGTAGACATGTTTCCCCACACGCAACATGTCGAAAACGTAGTCCTGTGCGAAACACAAGACGCGCAGGGCGATTGACCGTCGAACAACGCCCCGACACAAGCGCCATGCTTCCTCATTTTTTAGAAGTTTACAGGGATATTGGCTGTGCCGGGTTCCCCTACGCTTCGGTTCCCCTACGGGAATCGGAGCCAATTGCCGCATGCTTTTATTGTATAAAGTTATGCCCGTGCACAGTATAGTATCGATGCAATAACGATAAATAAGGAGACATTCCTCCTTAGCAGGCGCCGGTGACCTGGACACCCGATCACCGGTGACCTGGACATCCGATCACCGGTGACCTGGACATCCCCCCTTAGTAGAGGGAGACGTTCCCCCTTAGTAGAGGGAGGGTCTCCTTCCCTTAGTAGGGAGGGTCACCTTCCCTTAGTAGGAGGAGACATCCCTCCTTAGTAGGGGGAGACATTCCTCCTTAGTAGGGAGGAATATCTTCCAAATCATGCTCGCGCGTGCGTTCAACACGGGGGGATCTCTTGTATTCGAACAATAACGCACCGGACTTTCCATAACGCTTTTTGGGGAGGAAAGATAGTTCTTTTTCCCATTCCCAACTAAATGTAGATGCGTCAGCCCTGCATATTCAATTAAAATGATTACCTTTGCTCGCAAAGTAACCAATTAAAATAATACGACTATGAATCGACGTAAGTTTTTAAGCTTTTCTGCATTGGCGGGAGCAGGCGCAGTGGTGGCGCCACAGGCGGCTATGGCGGCGGTAAAAAGCCAGCCGGCCGAAGGGAATGCCAAAATGCCCATCGCAACCCGCGTACTGGGGCGCACGGGGATGGAAATCCCGATTTTAAGCATGGGCGTAATGCGCGCTGACAATCCGGCGGTTGTCCGGGCTGCCTACAACGCAGGAATCACGCATTTCGATACGGCGCACGGGTATCAAAACGGGAAAAACGAAGAGATGTTAGGTACGTTCTTTAAGGACAAAGATCGTTCGACGTTTACCTTGGCCACCAAAGGGAAGGCCGATCCCCGTTCGGCAAATTTTGAACCGGAATACGAATCCTTACTGAACACCAGCCTTCGTCGCCTGCAAATGGACTACGTAGATATTTTCTACTTCCACGCGGCCGACGATGTGGAAACGCTGATGAATCCCCGTTTGCTGGCCATGCTGAAGAAATTTAAAGACGACGGCAAAGCCCGGCACATAGGCTTTTCAACACATGCCCACAAACCGGCGCAAATCGACGCAGCTATTGCCACCGGCATTTTTGAAGTATGCCTTATTAGTTATAATTTCAAACTGAAGATTCTCCCCGAACTGGATGCCGCCATCCAGCGTGGCGTCGAGGCAGGAATGGGTTTTGTGGCGATGAAAACGATGGTCGGTGGGGCCGAAGACGCTGAGGGTAGCAAGCGCATCAACGGCGCATCGTGCCTGCGGTGGGTATGGCAGAATCCGAATATCACGACGGCCATCCCGGGATTTACCAGCTTCGATTTGCTTGATAACTGTCTGGAAGCAGCCCATGCGCCTTCGCTGCATCCGGCGGACGCCAAATATTTGGCCGGCCTGCAAAACAGGGAAACGCTCTATTGCCAGCACTGCGGGAATTGCGTAAGCCAGTGCGTGCGTCACCTGCCGATTCCGACGATGATGCGCGCCTATATGTACAATTTTGGCTATAAGCATCCGTCCCTCTCGAAAGAAACCCTGATGGAACTGGCCGTAACCGGCAACGAATGCGCCGGCTGCAGGGCATGTACGGTGCATTGCCCGTCGGGTTTTAAGGTTGCAGAAAAAATCGCGGCTATTACGCCTATCGTAAACGTACCCTCTTATTATCTGACCTGAATGAAATCCTGCCACTACGCTTATCTATGGCTGAGCCTGTGCTGCATCGCCGCGCCAGCGTGGGCGCAAACGCCCGAGGAATTGCACGCGGGATTGCCGGTCGTTGCCGGATGGACGGTTTCCCCCGACATCGAAGTGTTTAACCGTGACAACCTGTACGAACGCATCAACGGCGCCGCGCCGCTGTTTTTTGAAAATAATTTTGAAGAGATGACCAGCATGGTCTATACGCAGGGCGAGGAATATATCACGATTCAGGCCTACCGCCATGCCACGCCCGAAGACGCTTTCGGCATGTACGCTTCCGAACGTTCGTCGGACATGGCGTTTTATCCCGGCATCGGCGGCGAGGCGCAGGGCGACGAATACGGATTATTTTTCTTTGCAGGCAACCTGTATGTCAAAATGTCGGCCAGTAGCGAGGGCGAGGAGGTAACCCGCGCGTTTACCGAAATAGCCGCAGGATTGGCGGGGACGATTGACGCCAACGCAGCCTACCCGTCGCTGTTCGACGCATTTCCTGCCGACGGATTAATAGCGCATACGCAGGCTTATATTTCTCAAAATTATATCGGGCATGAATTTTTGAAGCCGGCTTATGTAACGAATTATACGCGGAACGGCCTCTCTTTTCAGGCGTTTGTAATCGACGGGAAAACACCCGACGCCGCCCGGCAAATACTCCGGGACTATTTCCAATTTACCGGCCAGCCGTCCGATTTTACCCCCGGCAATCTCCTTATCGAAGACCGTTATAACGGGAATATCCCGGTAGTATGGCACGGCGGCCGCTACATCGTGGGGGCGTTCAATGAGAATGCCGCCGATTTCCCGGAAGAGATTTATGCTTTTTTGAATTTGTATATTATAGAAATGTAGTATATTGGCGTCGTCTAATTGAAAAGCCAATAGAATGAAAAAGCATCTTGCGTCAATTCGAGAAGAAATTACCGGAAGCGGGGTTTTGACTCATCGTTGATTACTTTCAACCGCAGCATATTTAACGCCGTAGCGGCCGAGCGGTCGATATTGCGTAACCGGTCGTTGGTAAACTGTCCTGTTCGGGATGTCGCGCCCTGCGTAGTGGCAACGGCTATGCACACTGTTCCGACAGGCTTCTGTGCCGTACCGCCGTCGGGACCGGCAATGCCTGAGGTGGCTACGGCATAATCGGTTTTCAGCAGCCGCCGAACGCCTTCTGCCATTTGCTCTACCACTGGCAGGCTGACTGCACCATAAGTGAGAATGTCGGAAGCGCATACTTGCAGGAGATCGGTCTTCACCGCATTGTCGTAAGCTACCACGCCGCCCTTAAAATACGCCGAACTGCCGGCCACCGACGTCAGCAACGACGCTATTTTGCCGCCGGTACACGATTCGGCTACGGCCACCGTCGCATGGCGTTGCCGTAACAGCCGCCCGACAACCGACGCCAGCGTATCGTCGCCCTCGCCATAGATGACATCCCCAAGAATCGCCCGCAAATCGTCGATGGCCTTTGCTACGAGCACTTCGGTCGTAGCGTCGGGCCTGTATACCGATAAGCGCAGGCGGACGCCCGTCAGCGGGTTGGGCAAGTAGGCTAACCGGATGCCCGACGGCAGGGCATGTTCCCATGCGGCGATATGCTCGGCCAACACCGACTCGGGCATACCGCAGGTTGCAATAGTCCGATGAAAAACAGGAGGCAGTCGTAGCGATGTTTGTAATCGCTGCACAACATCCTTCATCAGCGCCTGCATCTCGAACGGCACGCCGGGGAGCGATATAATACTAGTGCGTACCCTATCGAACCACAGTCCCGGAGCTGTACCCAGCCGGTTGAGCAACGTTTCGCAATTATCGGGCACGCGCGCCTGATCCCTGTTTTGCCGGTTCATCGGCAGACCGCGCTGCGTGGTAATTTGCCGGATAATCTCCAGCGACGGCTCGTCGATGCGCCAGCCGCCGGCGCCTGTAAATTCGGCCAGCGCATTTTTCGTGATGTCATCGTTTGTAGGGCCAAGGCCGCCGGTAACAATCAGGACATCGGCGCCAACGGACGCTTCGTCTAACGCATTGATAATCGCCAGCCGATCGTCGCCTACCGATAGCATTTTAATGACCTTGACGCCAATCGAATTGAGTTGTTCGGCAATGTACGCAGAATTGCTATCCACGATTTGCCCTATTAAAATCTCATCCCCAATAGTGATAATTGATGCCTTCATATTGATTTGTCTTTCTCTCCCTCTCCACAAGAAAGATCATGCTGTATTTGTGTTGTCTTGCCGAGCAAAGTTTTATGATTTTTTGGTAACCAGCCGGTAAGATGTGCCTAATCTTTTCAGTATTCGCTTTACGAATCCCGGGCCATTGTAGATTAATCCGGTATATATTTGCACCAGCGATGCGCCGGCGTTCAGCAGTTGCAGGGCATCGTCTTCGTTCATTACGCCGCCGCTGGCAATGATGGGTAATTGGTGTTTGGTGAGCGTGGCAATATAGCGCACCATACCCATCGTATTTGCCAGTAACGGCGCGCCGCTCAACCCGCCGCTCGCCATGCGCGACAGCGTAGCGGGCGGAGTACATAAGTCTTCACGTCGCGTCGTTGTATTGGCTACAACCAGACCATCAAGCCCGTACTCAAAAACCAGCGTCAAAACCTCTTCGATTTGCGTCGCCGATAAGTCGGGCGACAGCTTTAGCAGTACCGGTTTATACGTATCGTGGTATTTGCGCTGCTCGGTAACGGCTTCGACGATACCGCGCAACTGCTCGCTATCCTGCAACCCGCGCAAGTTTTCGACATTCGGGCAACTGACGTTGATGACAAAATAATCGACCGAATCGTAAAGTTTCACAAACGCGCGCTCGTAGTCGGCAGCGGCGGCGGTATTGGGCGTAGCGGAATTTTTACTGATATTGCCGCCCACAATCACCCGCCGCCGACGACTGTGACGTTTAAGGTTCTTCGCCACCGCCGCCGCACCGGCATTATTAATCCCCATGTGATTGACGATAGCCCTGTCTTTAGGCAAGCGGAACACGCGCGGTTTCGGATTTCCCTGCTGCGACAGGGGCGTTACCGACCCGATTTCAATAAAGCCGAACCCCATACAACTCAACTCGTTGACCACTTCGGCATTTTTATCAAAACCGGCCGCCAGCCCGACAGGGTTTTTAAATTTTAAACCAAACACCTCGCGAGTCAACGAAGGGTCGTCATACGAAAGATTTCTTTGCATGATCCATTTCGATAACGGAATATAGCGCAAAAGATGCAGCAATTCAATCGTTAAGCGATGCGTCGTTTCCGGCGCAATCCAAAACAAAACCGGACGAAGTTGTGTATACATGATAAGGTTGAAAAACGCAACAAATGTAGTTATTTTAATATACAATACAAAATTTATAATGCATAGTTATTTTTACGTGTCTTGTCCGGTGATTCAATGCTCGAAAAGAATCTTCTTCCTCACGTCAGGGCTGACGCATCTAAAATATATTCGTTTTCACTGGTTGATAGAAAATTCCCTGCACCGGGCGCTTTGCACGGCCTTGCGTCAAGGAGCAGATTCCTCCGCTGCGTGCGCGAGGAACGAGCGCAACACA
>JAIRKX010000064.1 GCA_031259805.1 Prevotellaceae bacterium
TGTGTTGCGCTCGTTCCTCGCGCACGCAGCGGAGGAATCTGCTCCTTGACGCAAGGCCGTGCAAAGCGCCCGGTGCAGGGAATTTTCTATCAACCAGTGAAAACGAATATATTTTAGATACGTCAGCCCTGCCCCTCTCTGCCCGGCGCAAAGGTCTTTGAAAATGGCCTTCATGTGGGGACAAAGGCATGAATTTTTTTTTATTCCGATTGTTTAGGTGCTAAAAGTTCGGAATATTTAAAAAAAGTGCTTACATTTGTACCTTCAAGCATAGGAAAGGAATGAATACGACAAAACATCCGAATGTATCTGCTTCGCGCCCCTCGAACGCCGAAGCGGCTTCGTATTTTTTGATATTTAATTCTACCCCCCCCAACTTACATATAATAAGTTAGTTGCAGCGTTGTCCTTAACGCGGTCTGCGTTGTCCTTAACATGGTCTGCGTTGTCCTTAACGCGGTCTGCGTTGTCCTTAACGCGGCTTGCGTTGTCCTTAACGCGGTCTGCGTTGTCCTTAACGCGGTCTGCATTGTCCTTAACGCGGTCTGCGTTGTTTCCACACGACATATTATTAATAAATATCAATCATTAACAAAATTCATTAAAATTATGAAAAGTTCCGATATCCTCACCCGTGTGGGTTTTCCGGAGGCGGTGTATGCCGAGTTGAGCGCACTGCTGAATACGTTTAGGGAGGCGTTGGCGATTGCCGTCGCAATCATTTATCTCAACACCATATAATCTCAAAACTTAATGTCCACATTATCCGTTATCATCCCCGCCTACAACGAAGAAGAAACCATCCTCCAACTCCTGCAAAAAGTAGCAGCGGTGCCGCTAATCAACGACATTCGGAAAGAAATTATTATTGTGAATGACTGCTCGCGCGATGCGACGCGACAAGTCGTAGAAGCGTATATCGCTCGGCACCCTTCCGAACAAATGATTTTGTTCAACCAGCCCGAAAACCAGGGGAAAGGCGCGGCTATCCAGCAAGGTATCAGAATGGCCGGCGGCGATTATATTATTGTGCAGGATGCTGATATGGAATACGATCCGCAAGAGTATAATATTTTATTGCAACCCATAGTCAATGGTGTTGCCGATGTGGTATATGGTTCCCGATTTATCGGAGGGAAGCCGCATCGGGTTTTATTTTTCTGGCACACTATTGGAAATCGGATACTGACAGCGTTGTCGAATTTCTTTACCAATACCAACCTGTCGGATATGGAAACCTGTTATAAATTGTTCCGCGCTACTATTTTAAAAAATATCCGTTTGAAGGAAAAGCGCTTTGGATTTGAGCCGGAAGTAACGGCCAAAGTGTCGCGGGTGCCAAATATACGAATCTACGAGGTCGGCATATCCTATTATGGGCGTACTTATGCCGAGGGGAAAAAGATAAATTGGAAAGACGGATTCCGAGCGATTTATTGTATTATCAAATATAGTATTTTTTACAAGCGATGAAAAAACAGCATGGAAAAAAGACGATTTCCAAAAAGCCGGTCTCAAAAAGAAGAATTTCCTCGAAGGTTTTATACTGGCTTGGGTTGGCGGCGATAGCTATTGTATACGCCAAATGCTACACCGACGTGTTCGACTATAAATTGGATATGGGCGGCGACAATATTTCTTATTACTCATTGGGCAAAGCGATTGCCGACGGCAAAGGATTCAGCAATGTGATCGGGTTCGATGAGACGCCTCATTCGCATTATCCTCCGGGCTACCCTGTGATTATTAGCTTGGCCATCCGTATGGGTTGCGGTATTACAGGCCTGAAGGTACTGAATGGATTATTGCTGTTTTTGGCTTGTGTGATGATCTGCCACCTGTCTTACCGGATAACCCAAAAGCGCTTTCTTGCTTTGGTTGTTACCTTAATGATGGCTACCAATTATCACCTGTTGCGGTCGGCCACCATTATGATGAGCGAAATACCGTTTTTATTTTTTACCTCGCTGGCGCTATTGCTTTTTTCGTTTTTGATGGACAGGAACAAGTTAGATGCAGGCTACTATTTATTGCTGTTTGGTGTGGCGAGCGCTACGGTCATTGCATGGTTCGTCCGCACGCAAGGCATTGCTTTATGGCTGGCATTGGTATGTGCGCTGTTGACGATGTCGATAAGCGCTGTTTTAAAAAACAGGAAGGCCTGTACGTGGCGGCAGCATTGGTATATGAACAGGCTATTGCTCATTGCGCTGTCAGGGATTGTCGCGTTCTTCCTGATAAGTAAGGCGCCATGGGATTTGCGCAACAAGCAGCATGGCCTTTCGTCGTCCTACATGGCTCAGTTGACCGTACAGGCTGGGGGTAGCCGGATTACCGATTTTCAGGGATGGGTAGAGCGGATAGAAAAAAATGCCGCACGCTATATCACCAAAGAAGTGCCAAACGGATTGTTTATGAAAACCGTGAACTACGAACAACCCGCCGAAGGAAAAGATTGGGCGGCAGGCATAGCTATCCTGTTGGTGATTATTTTTGGCTTGTTTCAATTAAAGAGAAAAGACGTGCTGTTATTCTATTATGTTGGCGGCACGGCAGGTATACTGCTGTTTTGGCCGGACATCTGGTTTTCGCCACGATTTATGTCGCCTGTTATCCCGTTGCTGTTACTGCTGTTTGCCATCGGGCTGGTCAAAATCGTTACGCTGGCCGGACGGCTTGTTCGACTAAAGCAAACAGGATTTTTATATCCTGCCGCCTTATTAGTCCTGCTGTTTTGCCTGTACCCCAATAGCAGCAAGGCAATCCGTAATGCGAAGAGGGCTGCCGTATTCCGGGACTACACCTCCGCCAATGCCACGCCGCAATTGGTCGAATATCTTGATGCAATCCGTTGGGTAAAAGATAATATTCCAGATACAGTTCGAGTATCAACCCGTAAGCCTGAGATTTTTTATATTTATACAGGCGGACGAAAGAGCCGATCGTTCCCCTACTATGGGACGCCCGAAGAGATAATCGACTTCCTTACCAACAATAATATTCGGTATGTGATTATTGACCGTTGGTTTCGCCATGCCTACGCCACCGTCATTCCGGCAGTACAAAAATATCAGGGTAAGTTTCGTATAGCACATCAAATTACCGGCACGGATAAAGATGCGGCGCCGACGTATGTGTTGGAGTTTAATTCGCGTTGGGGCTATACGGGCGAAACCAAAGACGGGCAACCGCACGGACAGGGAGCGCTGGTACTGCAAGACGGGCGAACCTATACCGGCGCTTTTGTCAACGGCGTCTGTGAAGGCTATGGCATGATGACCGACGCAAACGGAAACATAATTGCCAAAGGAATTTGGGAGAACAACAGCCTGATACGACCGGAGTAAATATCCGCTCTTTTCATAACTCCAAACCGACCGTCAACGATACAAAATGAAATACCTTCTCCGGTAGATGTACCGTCTGTAAGGCGTGCGTAAGCTCGTAGCGCAGTAACACCACCGCCCTCAGCTTGGGGCGGAGGTGGCGGGCGTAGGTTACCTCGGCCTGCGTGCTGGCGCGCGAGGCGGTGAGGTAGTCGAACTCGTGATACAGGTAACCGTCGAACTCCCTGGGCGGCTTCTGCGTGGCGGAGGGCGGGTTGTAGCGGCCGTCGTTCTTAGGCTCCCCGCCGCCCGCGCCGCAGGCAACGCCCAGTAGCAGGCCGAAATCGTTAGCCCGCCACGCCACCGTTCTGCCGGCGTTCAGGAAAAAACTATACCTATATATATACTGCTTCCGGTAATACGGATACTGGTTCACGGTTTGCGACATCCGGTCATATTCCGCGCCGGCGGCCACGCGCCACGCGGGGCGGTAGTCCGCTATGCCGAAGAAGCCCGTGTAGGTGAGGTTGGCCTGCATCCGGTGGGCGTCGCGCACGATATTCTGCCCATAATAAACAATCTCGGAGCGACCGCCGAGGATGTTTTCCTCGCTGTACACATTTTCGCAATTCTCCAGC
>JAIRKX010000090.1 GCA_031259805.1 Prevotellaceae bacterium
GAAAGGCCTTTTTGCTTGTTCATAGCTTGGATTTTCCCGGCTAACAGTTTCTTTAAGTCGGCAGCTTGGGAGTTGCGTTCCAGACGTAGCCAGAAACAAAGCAGATGACGTCCTTGAATATATTGCACGGAGGGTTGAAACGGCCCTGTCAGGCGCGCGCCCATAGCGGGAATGAGTAGCGTCCGGAGTTGTTGGGCGGCTTGTTTCACCGTGTCGTCCGACGCATGTTTCAATGTGATGCTGATCAGGCGCGAGTATGGGGGGAAATGAAACTCGCGGCGTTCGATTAATTGCGACTCAAACAGCGCCCGGTAATCGTTCCGTCGCACGAGTTGGATAATCCGGCTGTCCGGTTGCGCCGTTTGGATAATCACCCGTCCTTGTTGCTGCTGACGTCCGGCGCGACCGCTCACCTGCGTCATCAGTTGGAAACTGCGCTCGTGCGCCCTGAAATCGGGGAAATTCAGCAGCGCATCGGCGTCGAGGATGCCTACCAGACTGACATGGCCGAAATCCAGCCCTTTGGTCACCATCTGCGTGCCGACAAGTACGTCGATCCGCCGTTGCGCAAAGTCGCCGAAAATACGGGCATAGGCTTGTTTGGCGCGGGTAACATCGAGGTCGACCCGGGCTATCCGCGCTTGCGGAAAATGTATTTGCAGCATGTCTTCGGCTTTTTCCGTGCCGAACCCTTTGGTCTGCATCTGCGGGCTATGGCATTCGGGGCATACGACGGCCAACGATTGCGATGCGCCGCAATAGTGGCACACCAGCGCCTGCCTCTGCCGGTGGTAGGTCAAGCTTACGCTGCACTGCCGACAATGGGGGATGTGCCCACAGTCGGCGCATTGTACGTAGGGCGAGTACCCACGCCGGTTCTGGAAGAGAATGACCTGCTCACCGCGCACCAGCGCACCGCTTATCGCTTCCAGCAGATGCCCGGAGAAGACGCCGTCCGTCCGTTGTTTTTTGCGGGCATGCAGCATGTCGACCACTTCCGTTTTCGGCAACGGCACACGGTGGTAGCGTTCCGTCAGTGTGACCAATCCGTATTTGCCGGTGCAGGCATTGTAAAAACTCTCGATCGATGGCGTAGCAGTGCCGAGCAGTACAGCAGCATCGTGCCGTTGCGCAAGCATGATAGCAGCATCGCGGGCATGATAACGCGGAGCAGGGTCGAACTGCTTGTAGGTCGTTTCGTGCTCCTCGTCCACCAGAATGAGCCCCAGATTATCGAATGGTAGGAACAGCGCCGAGCGCACGCCCAAAATCACACGGTAGAGCGACGGCACGGCACGATAGATTTCCGCCCGCTCGTTGTCGTTATATTTGGAATGATATACGCCCACTGCTGCACCGAAGACGCTTTGCAGCCGTTCGATGATCTGTGTCGTCAGCGCTATCTCAGGCAAGAGATACAGCACCTGTCGTCCCCGCCGCAACTGCTCAGCTATCAGATGAATATAAATCTCCGTTTTCCCCGATGCCGTAACGCCGTGCAATAACGCCACCTTTCGGGCATCGAACAGCGTGACGATTTCGTTGTGCGCCCGCTGCTGCGCGTCCGACAGCGACGGCAGTTCCCGGGTTGCCGGCGCCGACAAATCGAGCCGCCCCACTTCGCAGGTAATCTGTTCGAGGATATTCTTTTTAATACAAGCCGTCAACGCCGCCGTCTCCGAAGCGTCGCGCGCCAGCCATTTTTTTGGCGTCTCGTATGGACGGTCAAAGCGAATCTCGTCGGCCAGCGAAAGGTAGCGGACAAGCAATGCCTCCTGATTCGTCGCGCGCTTCAACGTATCCATACGGTCGTGCAACTGCGCTTCCGATGTAATAGACGGATGCAAGCGCACGCGAATTTCGGTCAGCGGTGTAAACGATGTACGCAGTCCCGTCGGCAGAGCGGCCTTCATCACCTCGCCGACACTACACAGGTAATAGTCGGCCAACTGTTCCCAATATTGCAGTTGCTTTTCGCTGACCGTCGGATGCTTGTCGAGCAGCGCCACCATCGGTTTTACCGCATAGCCTTTCGGCGCATGACCGTGTACCCGCCGCGTCAGCCCCGTATAGTTTTTTTTCCCTACCGTAACTTCCACGCGCATCCCCGCTGTCACCATCCCCGCCCATTCATCAGGCACGGCATACGTCAGCAATTTCGGCAACGCCAGCGGCAATATAACATCAGCAAAAAACATCTACATTTCGTTTTGAGAGCACAAAAATACGGTTTTTTTGCTGTCTATTATTCACAATTTAATGAATCCGCATCTTCAGTAGTTCTGTTCCGTTGAGCGATGCTCGGAGTTCGTCGCCGATATGCAGAGTGTCGGTAGCGAGGGAGGTATTAAGGAAAAGATAATCGCCCGTACGCAAAGTGAGAAACTGCGAAACATGCGCAATCGTCGCATTGATGGAATGACGGAAGCAGGGAGCGTCGGCGTGGAGGAGATTCCCATTTAGTGATAACCCGAACCGACACTGTCCGATATCGCCGATCTCCGCTATAGGTATAAATTCCGTGCCGATGGGGGCGGCAAAATCGAATGCGCGGGCACAATCCTGCGGCAGACCGTGCCGAACGCATTGTGCGAGGAGATCGCAGGCCGTCAGCGATAGGCCGACCCCAGCGGTATCGAAATAGCGGGCGGCAAACGCAGCTTTGATGCTACGCCCTAACCGGCTTATACGAAGCACGAGCGCAAGCTCGGCACGTACGTCGCACGTAAAATCAGGATAAAAAAACGGAGAATGGTTTCGCAGCAACGCCGTATCGGGCTTGAGGTAAAATATTGGCGTCGGCGCGCCCGTATACGCTATAAAAATCAATTTCATTATTTGTTATTTTCGATAACTGCAAAATTACATGAAAGCCCGAGTTCTCCAAGCGCGTGAGATAAAAATCAAGGCCATTGTATCGTTGCGCTTACTACCGTACTCGAAGCACAAATGCACCCTTTTAAAGGTCTGTTTTTTATTTTGTGGAGGTGGCGAGAGTCGAACTCGCGTCCAAACAAATCATCCAAATGTGTTCTACATGTTTAGCTTTCGATTGGTTTTCGACACGTCGCCGGACGAAAGCGCCCACGCGACGTACTTAGCCTCCTGATTTTCATTGCGCGTTAGAGACGTCGGCGCAACTATCTCTTAAGAATTGATACCCCATTTGCCAATCGGTTAAAGAGCGGAATCGTTTGGCGGGATACTCGTCGTACCGGCAACCTTGGCCGGCAGGATTAAGGCAGTATGCTTGGCATACTACGCAGCGAGAGCTACATTTGTTTCGCCAGTTATGGCTTGCGTGTTGGGATTTACGGGCCACCAGCGCAACGCCCGACATGCTTACATTCCGATTCAATTTGCTGTCAAAACCAAAACACCCCCGGAAATGCACCGCAAAGGTACAATTTTTTATTGACTATTGGTATGCCTTTATGGTTATCGGTACGGTATGCGGAGGCCGTTCACTTCACTTGCTTTATTTCGTATCCTTTATTCTTCAAGATATCCAGCAAGCCGTCCGAGCCGTGCAAATGCGCCAAGCCTACAATGACCAGTGTAACTTTGTCGCCGGACAGGTAATTTTCAAT
>JAIRKX010000108.1 GCA_031259805.1 Prevotellaceae bacterium
GTTTATATTTTATTTTATATTGCATATTTTAGTATATATCCTGTTTTCATTTGAAAATACGCTTCTCATCATAGTGAGAATCCTGTTTCCGTTTGGAAAAACGGTTCTCATCATAGTGAGAATCCTGTTTCCGTTTGGAAAAACGGTTCTCACCATAGTGAGAATCCTATTTCCGTTTGGAAAAACGGTTCTCACCATAGTGAGAATCCTATTTCCGTTAGGAAAAACGGTTCTCACTATAGTAAGCGCCGTGTTTTCACTTAGTTTCATGCTTTTTAACATATAGACATTCATTTTTCATTAAAGATTTCCGCTTTATATTTAGTACGGAAGTGCGACAAAGATAGTCATTTTATTTTATATTATATTAATCGGCGAGAACAGGGCATGGTTAACGCAAAAAAAACAAATCAGGCCTGATTTGTTTTCTCAAAACGTACGTGTGATGACGTTGTTCCCCGCGCCGCCTTCCGGCATGGCGCCTCGCGCAACGTCCGGTTAAGTAACCGCCGTGCGCTCTTTAATATCCTTTACGGACAACTGGATATTAGCGGCGCCCCGGTAGTGATTCTCGGAAATCGAATAACAAATATCAATCGGATTGCCGGTGCGCATATAGTCGAAATGGGCAGCATAATTAAACGCTATCGCAGGTACCGGACGGTAAGGCTCCTCCTCCTGAATCAACGCCAGCTTGAGATGCTCGCCGTTACCCACTCTGCGACCGTGGCCGTTGTCGTACACCTTTTCGGTAATAAACACCGGCGACATATTGCCCGGGCCGAACGGCTCAAACTGTTTGAGAATACGAAAAAACTTCGGCGTAATCTGTTTGAAGTCGAGACAGGCGTCGATGTCGATTTGCGGCGTTAGCAACTCGTCGGAAATCGTAGCGGCCACCTGCTCCTCAAAACGCACGCGGAATGCCGCCAGATGCTCTTCGCGCAACGACAATCCGGCGGCGTACATGTGCCCGCCAAACGTTTCCAAAAGATCGGCGCAGGAGCCGATAGCTTCGTACAAATCGAATCCGGGGATACTGCGCGCCGAACCGATAACGATGCCGTTCGATTCGGTCAGCACAATAGCCGGACGGTAGAACGCCTCGACCAGCCGCGAAGCCACGATGCCAACCACGCCTATGTGCCACGAAGGATTAAACAGCACGATCGCCTTCTGCGATTGCCCCCCCCCCTGCCGGTCGACCATCGCGATAGCTTCCCGCGTAATTTCACGATCCACATGCCGGCGATCGTCGTTATGCACATTGACTGCAAGCCCCATTTGCACGGCCAGCTCCTCACTATCGGCTGTCAGCAAATCGACCGCCGTTTTACCCGACTCCATGCGCCCGGCGGCATTGATACGCGGGCCTATTTTAAACACAATATCATCGGTCGAAACAGGATGCCTGTCCAACCCCGCCAACTTAATGATCGCCTGCAAGCCGCGGCTGGGATTTTCGTTCAACTGCTTCAACCCGTAATAGACCAGCACACGATTCTCCCCAACCATCGGCACCACATCCGACGCAATACTGACCGCCACCAAATCCAAAAAGGGAATCAACTGCTCGAAAGGCACACGCTGCTCCATGCAAAATGCCTGCAACAACTTAAACCCCACACCGCAGCCCGATAACTCGTCGAACGGATACCCGCAATCGGCGCGCTTAGGATCGAGGACAGCCAGCGCCTGCGGAATATCGTTACCCGGCAGATGATGGTCGCAAATAATAAAATCAATCCCCCGTTCGCGGGCATAATCGACCCGGTCATTTGCCTTAATACCGCAATCGAGCGCAATAATTAACGAAACCGCATGCTGCTTCGCATAATCAATACCCTGAAACGAGATACCATACCCCTCATTATAGCGGTCGGGAATATAAAACAACACATGCGGACTAAACCGCTTCAGAAACGAATAAACCATCGACACCGCCGTAGTGCCGTCCACGTCGTAGTCGCCATAAATCATCATACGCTCATTCGTTTGTATTGCCCGTCGGACGCGCGCTACCGCCTTATCCATATCTTTCATCAAAAACGGGTCGTGCAGATCGGCTAATTGAGGACGGAAAAACATTTTGGCTTCCGCAAATGAGGTTACGCCACGTTGCACTAATAAATTGGCCAGCGTTTGGTCGATGTCCAACTCTGCCGCCAAATGACGTACCGACACCGGATTGCCCGATTCCTTTACCTTCCAGATTTTTTCCATATTGCCCGCAAAGATATTAAAAAAATTGTAACTTTGCGGACTTTAAATTGCGATATGAAAGTCAGTGGTTTTACATTTATACGGAATGCTCGGAAATTTGATTATCCGGTTACGGAAGCGATTCGTTCCATTTTACCTCTTTGCAATGAAATGATTGTATGCATCGGTCGTTCGGACGACGACACGCTGGAAATGGTACAGGCAATCGACTCCGATAAAATCAAAATCATCCATTCCGTTTGGGACGACAGCCTGCGCCACCACGGCCGCGTACTGGCCGTCGAAACCGACAAAGCCCTCGACGCCCTCTCGCCCGACGCCGACTGGGCTTTTTACATTCAGGGCGACGAAGTGCTGCACGAACGCTACATCCCCGTCGTACAACAGGCCATGAACGATTATAAAGACAACCCCGCCGTCGAAGGACTGCTGTTTAACTACGTACATTTCTACGGCAATTACCATTATACCGGCGATTCCCGCGAATGGTACAAGCACGAAATCCGGATCATCCGCAACAACAAAACCATTCGCTCATACCGCGACGCACAGGGATTCCGTAAGCAGGGACGGAAACTGCGAGTCAAAGCAATTGACGCCGCCATCTATCATTACGGATGGGTAAAGAACCCCTGCCTCCAGCAAGCAAAAATGAACAACTTTACACAACTGTACACAGCGAAAGCCGTCGTATCGGCCGACTCGCTGTACGACTATTCGAAGATCAATTCGCTGGCGCTGTTCAACGGCACACACCCCCACGTAATGCACGAACGCATCGGCAGGCAGGACTGGGACTTTGTGTTCGACATCAAACGTAAAAATTTCTCGCTAAAAGACCGCCTGCTATACCGCATCGAAAAATGCACCGGAAAACGATTATTCGAATACAAAAACTATATCATTATTTAATCCATGGAATCACTCACATTAAGCGAGCAGGAAGCCATCCGCCGCGAATCACTGAAAAACATCGAAGCGCTGGGCATCCCGGCTTATCCGGCCGAAGCCTTCGAGATCAACGTAACCACCACACAACTGCAAGACGAATTTGCGGCAGGAGACAACCGCTTTACAGACGTCCGTATAGCCGGACGAATGATGACGCGCCGCATCATGGGCGCAGCCTCATTCTTTGAACTGCAGGACGAACACGGACGCATTCAAATTTACGTCCGCCGCGACGACATCTGCCCGAACGACGACAAAACATTTTACAATACCGTATTCAAAAAACTGCTCGACATCGGCGATATCATAGGCGTCCGCGGCTACGCCTTTATCACGCAAACCGGCCAACTGTCGATCCACGCAAAAGAACTGACGCTACTCGGCAAATCATTGCGCGTACTGCCGATAGTGAAGGAAAAGGACGGCGCGGTATTCGACGCCTTCAGCGACCCCGAACAGCGCTACCGTATGCGCTATGTCGATTTGATTGTCAACCCGCACGTGCGCGAAACATTCATCAAGCGCACGAAGGTGATCAACGCCATGCGTTCGTTCTTCAACAATCGCGGCTATTTGGAAGTCGATACGCCCGTACTGCAACCCATCCCCGGCGGCGCATCGGCGCGACCGTTCATAACCCACCACAACGCGCTGGACATCCCGCTCTATTTACGCATCGCCAACGAACTATATTTAAAACGCCTCATCGTCGGCGGCTTCACAGGCGTATACGAATTTTCGCGCAACTTCCGCAACGAAGGCATGGACCGCACTCACAACCCCGAATTTACCTGCATGGAAATCTACGTCGCCTACAAAGATTACTTGTGGATGATGGATTTCACCGAGCAACTGTTTGCCCAAATCGCCACAGAAGTAAACGGCGCCACAACCGTACAGATCAACGACCGGAAAATAGACTTCGGCAGCCCTTATCGCCGCCTGCCCCTCCTCGAAGCCATTGCCGAATATGCCGGCATCGATATTTCGGACATGGATGAACCGCAACTGCGCGACGCCTGCAAACAACTGCACATCGACACAACGCCGGCCATGGGCAAAGGCAAACTGATTGACGCCATCTTCGGCGAAACCTGCGAGCGCCATCTCATTCAACCCACTTTTATCATTGACTATCCCGTCGAATTATCACCGCTCACCAAACGCCACCGCCGCAACCCGAACCTGACCGAACGCTTTGAACTATTCGTCAACGGCAAGGAAATAGCCAACGCCTACTCGGAACTCAACGACCCGATCGACCAGCGGCAACGCTTCGAAGAGCAGGCGCGACTAAAAGACAAAGGCGACGACGAAGCGATGTTTATCGACACGGACTTCATCCGTGCCTTAGAATTTGGCATGCCGCCCACCTCGGGCATGGGCATCGGCGTCGACCGTCTGGTGATGATGCTCACCGGCGCGCCGTCGATACAGGACGTCCTGCTCTTCCCGCAAATGCGACCGGAGTTCTTGGCAGGCAGTAAGCAGTAGAAGCAGGGCTTGCCTTTACAAAGCAGCAGACAGTTTTTAGTAAACGCTTTTTATGTCGCACCCTATACCAAAGAATGTAGCTTTAGTAGAATTAGGCGGTTCTCATGCTGAATGCCTGCATACGCAAATTCATTATTTAACGACTGCCGGCTATCGTGTACACCTTATCTGCGACGAGGCTGTGTGGAAACAAATAGAAGAAAAAGATCGCCTCGCCGGATACTTACTCTGTAAAGGGAAACGCAACGCATGGCAAAGCATTGTCTCA
>JAIRKX010000202.1 GCA_031259805.1 Prevotellaceae bacterium
CCTCCTCCCACCGCAGGATTGCCCAAAATACCACTGCCGTAAATAGCGACGACATCGCATAGACCTCCGCCTCGACCGCCGAAAACCAGAAGCTATCGGAAAACGTATAGACCAGCGCCCCGACAGCGCCTGCGCCTATCACGGCAATCGTATTGCCCGGCGTCAGCGTTTCCTTCCGGCGTTCGACCAGACGCCGCGCCAAGTGCGTAATGCTCCAGAACAGAAACAGGATAGTGAATGCGCTGCATAGGGCGTTCATCGCGTTAATCATCATGGCCACCGATTCGACAGGGGCGAACATGCTGAACAACCGCCCGAACAGTTGGAACACCGGATTCCCCGGCGCATGGCCGATTTCGAGTTTATACGACGACGCAATAAATTCGCCGCAATCCCAAAAGCTAGTCGACGGCTCGATGGTCAGAAGATAGGTAACGGCGGCCACGGCAAACACCGCCCATCCGGTCAAATTGTTAATACGTTTAAAATGCTTCATTGTGTAATGCTTTGTACGATGATTTGAAAAGCCTCATTATTTATAGGGGACAAATTTACTCAAAATTTTGGAAGTAGCGAAATGGAGTTAGGAATTGTCAGGGCAGGTAGATTCAAGTATCAAATGCAACAGGATTATGCCTCGTATTTAATTCTTAATCGCCCAGCCTTTGCGGACGACATTATTCATTATTTTAGTTGAAAGTGGAGAGTGGAGAGTGGAGGGTTGAAAGTTACTGACGCACCGGCTATTCGTTTACGACCGCCTGCACCATTGGTATTCTAACCTATGCGTTAGAATAACTCTAACCTATGCGTTAGAACAACTCTAACCTATGCGTTAGAACAACTCTAACGCATGCGTTAGAACAACTCTAACGCATGCGTTAGAACAATTCTAACCTATGCGTTAGAACAACTCTAACGCATGCGTTAGAACAACTCTAACCTATGCGTTAGAATAACTCTAACCTATGCGTTAGAGCCTCTCTGCCGTCTAAGGCAGAGAGGCTCTGCATCCAGCGGAGGAGTTGATCACATAGAGTGTATCTGCCCCCGCAATATTCAATGGTTAATTGCTCCGCCTCACATTCTCTCAGGCACGTCAATGCCTAATATTCCCATCGCTGTTTTCAGTACATCGGCGATATGTTGCAGCAGGAGGAGGCGTTGTGTTTTCAGCGCATCGTCGGGTTCGTGCAGCACGGAGACTTCGTGGTAGTATTGGTTAAATTCTTTGGCTAATTCATACGCATAGTTCGCTATTAGCGCGGGGGAATGGGCGTCGCCGGCTTCGCGGATTCTTTCGGGAAACAAGTGAAGTATTTTGACTAATTCGATTTCCTTCCCGTTCAATGTCGTGCCGGCCAACCCGACCGGCAACTGTTGCTGCGCCGCCTTGCGCAACACCGACTTGATACGCGCGTGAGTATACTGGATAAAGGGTCCCGTGTGCCCGTTGAAATCAATCGACTCTTTCGGATCGAAGAGCATGGTTTTCTTCGGATCTACCTTGAGGATAAAATACTTTAACGCGCCCAAGCCGACCGTCGCAAAGAGACATTGTTGTTCGTCGGCGGGCATTTCGTCGAGTTTGCCCAATTCCTGCGATGTCTCGCGGGCGGTACGGATCATTTCTTCCATCAAATCATCAGCATCGACGACCGTACCTTCGCGCGATTTCATTTTGCCGGCCGGCAGTTCCACCATGCCATACGAAAGATGATAAATGGCCGTCGCCCACGGGTAACCCAACTTTTCCAGCGCTAACTTGAGCGCCTGAAAATGGTAATTCTGCTCGTTGCCCACGACGTAAATATGCTCGTCGAAGCGGTATTCTTCATAGCGTTGCTGCGCCGTGCCCAAATCCTGCGTCATGTACACCGACGTACCGTCGGAACGCAAAAGGAGCTTTTGGTCAAGCCCGTCGGCGGTCAGGTCAATCCATACGGAACCATCCTCGCGACGCTCCAGAATGCCCTTGCACAGCCCCTCTTCCACGATTTTTTTCCCTGACAAATAGGTATTCGACTCGTAATAGATTTTGTCGAACTGTACGCCGAGCATCCGGTAGGTTTCGTCGAAGCCGGCGTAGACCCACGTATTCATCGTCTGCCACAAAGCGACGATTTCCTTATCGCCGCGTTCCCACCGGCGCAACATTTCCTGCGCTTCGAGCATGAGGGGCGCTTGTCGGGCGGCTTCTTCGGCGCTTTTGCCCTGCGCCTGCAGGTCGGACTGCTGGCGCTTATACTCCCTATCGAACAACACATAATAATCGCCCACCAGATGGTCGCCCTTGCGCCCCGACGATTCCGGCGTTACGCCCTGTCCCCATTTCTGCCATGCCAGCATCGATTTACAGATATGAATGCCGCGATCGTTCACCAGATTCACTTTAATCACCCGATGGCCGTTGGCTTCCAGCAGCCGCGCCACCGACCAGCCCAACAAGTTGTTCCTGATATGTCCCAGATGCAGCGGCTTATTTGTATTAGGCGACGAATATTCGACCACAATCGTTTTGCCTGACGGTGGATGCCTGCCGTATTGTTCCGCCCGTGCGATGTCGGCCAAGCGGTTCAGCCAGTAGCCGGCCGACAGTTTAATATTCAGGAAGCCCTTCACTACGTTATACGACGCCACTTCCGGGCACTGCGCCTGCAATTGTCGCCCGACCTCTTCGCCGGTCTGTTCCGGCGACTTTCTACTGATTTTTAACAGAGGGAACATCATCGCCGTATAATCGCCCTCGATTTCCTTACGGGTACTCTGCAAGGTTAACGCCGCGTCGGGCGCCGGCTGTGCGTACAGCGCCTCAATCGCGTGGGACAACTCAGCGCTTAAAAATTGTTCGGTAGTAGTCATTCCTTTTGTGTTAAATGCGTGCAAAGGTAGGCATTTTCTTCATTGTTTTCACGAATCAAAAAGATTTCGTACATTTGCCGCCTATACAAAGCATACAATTATGGGAAAAATTATTGCGATTGCAAATCAAAAAGGAGGGGTAGGTAAGACGACTACCTCTATTAATTTAGCGGCAGGACTTGCCGTACTCGAAAAAAAAGTGTTGCTTATTGACGCCGACCCGCAGGCAAATACTACGTCCGGCCTTGGATTTGACACCAAAGCTATTGCCGGCGCTACTATTTACGAATGTCTGATCGGCGAATCCGATGCACATCGGGCTGTACTGGAAACCGAGATTAAAGACCTGAAACTTATTCCGTCGCACATTGATTTGGTAGGGGCGGAAATTGAAATGCTGCAAACCCCAAATCGCGAGAAAGTATTGAAAAACGTACTAAGCCGGATTGCTCCCGAGTACGACTATCTGCTTATCGACTGCTCGCCTTCGCTGGGTTTGATTACCGTCAATGCTCTTACGGCGGCCGACTCGGTGATTATCCCTGTGCAATGTGAATTTTATGCCTTGGAAGGTCTTGGAAAATTACTCAACACCATAAAAATCGTGCAGACGCGCCTGAATACGAATTTGGCCATCGAAGGCTTTCTACTGACCATGTATGATGCGCGGTTGCGGCTGGCCAACCAGATAGTGGACGAGGTGCGCCGCCATTTCCCGAACATGGTATTTCAAACCATTATCCAGCGTAATGTGAAATTGAGCGAATCGCCGTCGTACGGGAAACCGGTTATCCTCTATGATGCGGCGTCGGTCGGTTCTAATAACTATTTGAATTTGGCGAAAGAGGTTATCTATAACAACGAGTCGCCGCGTTAAATAAGGAGGAATATAAATACGAAAAATAAAACCCAACAATGGCAAAACAAGCAGCATTAGGACGAGGATTAGAAGCTTTGCTTGGCAGTGACGCCGGTACGATCAGACCGCGTTCCGGGCAAAACGAACGAACGGTGGAAGAACAAACCTTGAGCGGCGTTTCGGAAATCAGTCTCGACGCTATTGAAGCCAATCCCGACCAGCCGCGCAAGCATTTTGACGCAGAGGCATTACAGGAATTGGTTGAATCCATCAAAAATCTGGGCGTCATACAGCCGATTACCGTGCGTGAAATCCGGACGGGAAGATATCAGATACTAAGCGGTGAACGGCGATTCCGCGCCGCTAAAATAGCCGGTCTGGAAACCATTCCCGCTTTTGTACGCTCGACCGACGACGACGACGTGCTACTGATTGCCCTGACGGAAAACATCCAGCGCGAAGATCTCGACGCCATCGAAATAGCATTGTGCTACAAACGCCTGATGGACGAATGTAATTTTACACAAGAAGCAGTGAGCGAGAGGGTGGGCAAAAAGCGGGGGACTGTAGCCAATTACTTACGCCTGCTGCAACAACCGGCCGAAGTGCAGGCTGCTATCCGCGAACGTAAAATCATGATGGGGCATGCCCGCGCTATCGCCGGTTTGCCGGACGATAAAAGCCAAATTAAACTACTTCGCAAAACGATAGACGAAGGTTTGTCGGTGCGGCAAGTAGAAGAATGGGTTAAAAAAGCCCAGCAACAACCGGATGCAAAAAAAACAGCGCAGGATGCACCGGTTCCCGAATGTTATCAACAACTGGTCGAAGTATTGGAAAAGTATTTTAACTCGACCGTCGCCATCAAACGCGGCGAGAAAGGAAACGGCAGCATCACTGTCCGCTTTACCGGCGACGAGGAAGTGCGCGCGTTTTTAACACGATTGCAATCAATCTCACAACAGGAATAAAATTGATAAAGAGGTTTACAGCCATATTTCTTTTTTTCGGTTGCGGCCTGATGGCGTCGGCACAACCCACACAACCCGAAGCCAAAGAATCCGGTAAAAATTTCTGGTACGGACTTACCGGTCGTGATTCGCTGTCGCTGACCCGGGTATGGGAAGCCTCGCTGGTCGTGCCCGGCTATGCGCAAGCCTACAATCGCGATTATTGGAAAATCCCGGTAGTATGGGCAGGCATCGGCGGCTTTTTAGGGTCGGCTATTTATCACAATGTACAATATCAGCAAACAGGCAGCGACGCTTACCGGCAGGCGCGCAACTGGAGTTATGCCGGTATGGCGGCAACCTATTGGGGCAGTGTATTGGAAGGCGTGGTGTCGTATGAGACAAACCGGGATTTTGTACCGTCGCGCGCGACAATCTACTCGGCCATGCTTCCGGGACTGGGGCAAATTTACAACGGCGACTATTGGAAATTGCCTATCATTTACGGCGGCTTGCTGTTTACCTGTTATCTGGTCGATTTTCAGAGCACGCAATACAATCGCTACCGCACGGCTTACAACCTCGTTTCCGACGGCGACCCGGCAACGGTCGACGAATTTAACGGACGCCTGGCGGAGAATAAATTGCAGTACTATCGCGACAATTCCCGCCGTAGCCGCGATTATGCCATTCTCTTTACCGTCTTGGTCTATGTATTGAATATTGTAGATGCCAATGTTTTTGCTACCCTGCACGATTTTGATGTGAGCGACGATCTGGCATTGCATATCAATCCAACGATGATGAATTACAACAGCTATGCGATGCAAAGCCGATCCGACAATATTGCTCTTGGCTTGCAAATACAATGGACATTTTAGCAGGGTGAATGGATCGTTAAATAGTGAATAGAATGAATAGATTAATAAAATAAAGGATGATGAAACGGATTACTTTAGTTATTTTCTTTGCCGGCTTAACGTTATTTGGCCGCGCACAATCGAACCCGACGGAAACCATAGAAGACACCACGATTAATCCCGGCAGAACGATTATTGTCAATGGCGACGAGATAGTAGAACCCGATGTGGATGATAATCTGGATAATCTTCTTTCAATATGGTATCTGCAGCAGGCGTTGCGCGACACGTCCGACATGGACTATAATGTTGATGAAGACGTGCTGATTGCCGATTTACCCGATTCGGTCTACATCGAGCGGCTGAAAATCATGCCGACACTGATTGATTTGCCATATAACCACGTGGTACGCAACAGTATTATTTATTATACGCAACGCATCCCCGAAAAATCGGAAATGATATTAGGCCTTGCACAATACTATTTACCGATGGTCGAAGAAATCCTTGACATGTATGATATGCCGCTGGAATTGGGGGCAATGGCGATTATCGAATCGGCATTAAATCCGCGCGCCGTATCGCGGATGAAGGCTAAAGGTATGTGGCAATTCATGTATCGTACGGCGTTGTTGTATAATTTGAAAATCAATTCGTATGTCGATGAGCGTTTCGACCCTGTGGCGGCCACCCATGCAGCTGCCCGGTACATGAAGGATTTGTATGGCATCTTTGGCGACTGGTCGTTGGCCATTGCCGCCTACAATTGCGGCGCAAGCAACGTCAATAAAGCCATCCGTCGTTCGGGCGGAAAACGCAGTTATTGGGATATATATCCGTATCTGCCTCGCGAAACGCGCGGCTACGTCCCGAATTTCGTGGCGGCCTGCTACCTGCTGGAATACTACAAGCAGCACCGCCTGCAACCGAAGTCGGTCTGTATGCCGGTGAAGATTGATACGTTTCAGGTCAATAAAATGCTACACTTTGAGCAGGTATCTGAGGTCATTGGCATTTCGATTAACGAGTTGCGCGATTTTAACCCACAGTACATTCACGATATTATTCCGGGTAGGAGCGAACCGTATATCCTGAATATTCCGTATGAATATACGGCGCAGTTTGCCGAAAAGGAGCAGGAAATATATAAGTATAAAGACAGTATTTATTTTAATCCGAATATTATACAGCAAATAGCCCGGCGCGGCGTTACGACGGCTGCCGGTGACCGTTCGCAAACTATCCACCGGATACGGTCGGGAGAGACCTTGGGTTCGATTGCATTGAAATATGGAGTAAAAGTTTCCGACCTTAAGTACTGGAATAATTTGAAGGGCGAGCATATTATTGCCGGTAAAAAACTGATTGTCGGTTCTGCCGGCGTCAAAAAACAAAGTAAACCGGCGACTGCCGCTGCGTCCAACGCTTCCACTAAAACCGTTGCAAGCGGTGCCTATACCATACATACGGTGAAATCGGGTGAAAGCCTTTACAGTATTGCCGAAGGCTATGATAACGTAACCTATTACGACCTGATGAAACTGAACAATTATACTAAAAATTCAAAAATCTATCCGGGTGATAAAATTAAAATAGGAAAATTGTAAGATGAAAACAAAATTTATTTTAGTGACTTTATTTTTGACCGTTTCTTTGGCGGGCTATGCGGCACGAATAGATACGGTAATGGTCAAAAGCGCGTCGATGAATAAAGACGTATTAGCTGTGTTCGTTATTCCTGATGTCGTCACAGGGCGCGAAGCAAAGGCTTGTCCGGTGGTTTTCCTGTTGCACGGCTACGGCGGAAATGCTTATGGATGGCTGTCGGCCAAGCCGGAACTGCCTGCAATAGCCGACGAGAAAGGGATTATCTTCGTATGCCCTGATGCGAAAAACAGTTGGTATTGGGACAGTCCCACCGATCCCGCTTACCGTTACGAAACATTTGTGGCTACCGAGCTAGTCAATTATACCGATGCGCATTATAAAACCATTGCCGCTCGGGAAGGCCGCGCTATCACTGGGCTTAGCATGGGCGGGCATGGCGCATTATGGCTGGCATTCCGTCACACGGATGTGTTCGGAGCGGCCGGTAGTACCAGCGGCGGCGTAGATTTCCGTCCCTTTCCCGAAAAGTGGGAAATCAGCAACCAATTAGGCGACTACAACACGCACCGCGACCGCTGGAGCGAGTATACGGTCGTCGGGCAAGTAAGCAAAATCAAAGACGGCGACCTCGCCCTCATCGTCGATTGCGGATTGGACGATTTCTTTCTGGACATCAATATTTCTTTACACCTGCTGTTAAAAAGCAACCATATTTCCCACGATTTCATTCTCCGTCCGGGAAAACACAATATGGCTTACTGGAACAATTCAATAGACTATCAGATACTCTTCTTCAGCAAGTATTTTTCGCCGAATGAGAAACGTTAATGCCCCTGTCCCGTTAGGGACAAAATGTTGGTAAAACTATGCAAATAAGCAAAAGGGAACGGCTTTACGCCATTCCCTTTTACCATGTTGAACTTTGCGAACGTTTTAGCTTTACGCTTTTTCGCCGGTATCTTTATATACTACCGACACGGTTTCCGTTTCGCCTTTCGGGATAATCTCTATCGTGTAGGTCCTTTCGATTTCGTTGTAAGAAACCTTTTGTACCGTACATTCCGGATAATCCTTCAGCAACGCATCCTTTACCACTTGTGGAAGTTCGTCGGAAGTTTGTGCAACGACCGGTTCTTCCATTACAATGTTCGTTACTTGATTGCTGACAATTTCAGCAGAGGCGGTTAAGCCTAATGTAGCAATAGCTACTAATGTTACCAATACCTTTTTCATGATCTTTCTTTTTTAAAAGTTTAAAAATATGAGTTTGTTACTATCCTTATACGAAAAAACATGCCAGTCCCGTCCGCATCACATGAAATATCCTGTAAACAGGTTGTTCTAAGGTATATATTATTCTCCTGCCACCGTTCCCGACATTGTAGAGAAAAGGGGAAAGGTGTGGATTTATTCCACACCCGAAGTGTGGAATAATGGTGGAGGACGATTTGAGAGAGCATGGTGCAATCTGTTGCAGATTTACGATGCTCGAAGGATTGAAAAATGGATTGCAAACGGATAGCGAAAATGATTAACGTTGTATTACGTCCTTCTGTCTGATCTCTTCCCACAACTCAACAACTTTTTTGTATCTTTGTTCAGATGAAAAAAGTATTGATTGTGGAAGATGAGGTTTCCTTTTGCGTCATGTTAAAAACATGGTTCGAAAAAAACCACTGGGAGGCCGATAGCGCCTTCTCGGCCGGCGAGGCCATGACACGTATAAAGGCCAACGCCTATCCTGTTATCCTTTCCGATTTGCGTCTGCCGGACAATGACGGCATCTCGTTGCTGCAATGGATCAAACAGACCAGTCCTCAGAGCGAAGTGCTTATCATGACGCACTATGCCGATGTGCAAACCGCCGTCGCCGCGATAAAACTTGGCGCATTCGATTATCTCGAAAAGCCCGTCAATCCCGATGTGCTGCAACAAAAATTGGCCGAAGTGCTTCGGAAGCAAACGAAAAATACAAAATCCGCTGTCAGCGAGCACAAAATCCCTTATATTGTCGGCCATAGCGCGGCTTCAAAAAAGCTGGACGAGTATATTCATCTGGTGGCGCCCACGGCTATGTCGGTACTGATAACCGGCGAAAGCGGCACGGGAAAAGAATATGCGGCGCGGTGCATCCACGAAAACAGCCCCCGCCACGCCGCGCCGTTTGTGGCGTTAGACTGCGGCGCTATCACCAAGGAATTGGGCGCAAGCGAATTGTTTGGGCACGTGAAAGGCGCTTTCACCTCGGCCATCGACAATAAAACCGGTGTGTTTGAATATGCCGACGGCGGCACGCTGTTTCTGGACGAAATCGGGAATCTTTCGTCCGGCGTGCAGATGCAGTTGTTGCGCGCGCTGCAGGAGCGAATCATTAAACCTGTCGGCAGTAACCGAGAGATAGCTGTTGATGTGCGGGTCGTTGCCGCCACCAACGAAAACCTGTGGACTGCCATCGCCGACGGCAAGTTCCGCCGCGATTTATTCCATCGGATCAATGAGTTTTCCATGCACATGCCGCCTTTGCGGGAACGCGGCGAGGATCTGTTTCTTTTCGCCCGCGTGTTTTTGGCACATGCTAACCGCGACTTAAGCAGGCAGGTAATCGATTTCAACGAAAAAGCCAAAGCCGTGATGGCCGCCTATTCCTGGCCGGGCAACCTGCGGGAACTGAAGAATGTGGTCAAGCGGGCAGTGTTGCTTTGCGCGTCGGACTACATCGGCAGCAGCGAGTTGCCGAATGAACTGACGATTGCGGCCGTCCCCCCCTTCGAAATAATTCCTCTCAAACGTCCCGACGAGCGCGAGTTGATTCTCGATACCTTGGCACGCAACAGCTACAACAAAAGCAAAACGGCCAAAGCGCTTGGTATCGACAGGAAAACGCTGTATAATAAAATGGAAAAATACGGGATAAGGTAGGGCGTGAGGCATCTGCTTCATGCTTTTGACCTCCTCTATGCACCTCTGTGGCTCTCTATGTAACATTACCCCCAAAAATGACCCCGTTGTGCAGGCGCGCGCCTGCCGGTGTGTAATTATTGTCCGTTTTTCGTACAACGAACAGCCTTTAATACAGTATTGTACTTTTTTGCTTGTATAGGCGCTCATTTGTGCTTGTATAGGTAGCCGGCGCTACTCAAGCACGCAGTCATCACTACCTCATAAAAAAATGACCGCACTTTGATTAAACAAAGTACGGTCATCAATAGACAATGGGGAATGCACCCCCGCGTAGAGCGCCGGCTATTCGCTTTGCGTTAC